>CAYQRA010000180.1:0-10416 GCA_964419315.1 uncultured Saprospiraceae bacterium
AATTCCCAAAGGCATAATCCGGTAATACTCGCAAAAAGAAAAACGAAAGGGTAGGGACCTCCATAGATTCCACCGAGCATAATGATCACAAAAAACACCGCCGTAATTAGTCTTTTTGTCAGTCCACTCATGAGTTGTTGATCCTTTGGTTATATTGATAAATGGCATAGCCAAGTGCCATGACGAATATAAAGGAAAAAATACTAATAGACCAAGGGACTTGTTCTATTTGATCAGGATTATAGTCTATTTGTTGGTGCTGATAGAGGTATTGAACATACACTTGTAGGCCATTATTGGCAAAATGAGCGATGATCGGAATCCAGAGGTTTTTGGTCCAAAAAAACAAATATCCTAGTAGGGCGCCCAAAACCATTCTTGGTATAAAACCTTCAAATTGCAAGTGTATGGTGCTAAATAGGATCCCCGTTAGCCAGATAGCTATATGTGGGTTTTTGATCGCGCGGTGTAGGTTTTTTTGTAGGATTCCTCTAAAGATAAATTCTTCTCCAATGGCGGGAATAATCGCCACCACCAATAAGTTTAATGCCAATTCATAAGGATATTCTGCCACCAATAAATTATTGACCAAATCATTGGTGGCACTTTCCATAGAAGTGGCCCATTCTGGCAATGGAATCTGTTTATTGAGCCAAAAAGTAAATTGAGCCAATGGAAGTGCCGCTAGAATAAAAAGAGTGCCTAGCCCCATATTAAAGGCTTTTGGTGGCTGATGAATATTCAAAGCACGATGCCATTTTTTTCTAAAAAGAAAAATAGCCAATACCAAAGCGGGAAAAACAAAGGTAAAAAGGTGATTGATGATAATGGAAAAACGAACTTGATTGCGATCTTCTACACTACTTTCTATTTGGATACTTTCCAAAATACTTTCAAAAGAACTACCCATCCATGCATTTATACCATAAATAATTCCAGCACCAAGAATGCTAAAAATCATCACCAACAGTAATAGGAAGGTAAGGACTGTAAAGGGTGGAAAGATATTTTCCTCATCAGAAAAAGAGAAGGATCGCATGCTGTAAATTTTGGCTAAAATCGAGCTAAGTTTGAGCTGTAATTTAGCTCTTTTCTGTTAATTAAGGGAGGTATGTCGAAGGAGAATTATTATCCCAGCGGAGATTGGAGGAATAATAAGGTTCTGGGAAACGGTTCGTGATTAAATAGTTAAACCCTCAAGGGAATGACTATTTAATGATAGGAAGCCTAACTTAGCGAAAGACAGTTATCCCGTAGTCTTAGATTAAGGTAAAATAGACCTGTAAAAAGAAATATACTAATTTTATAAAGAAAATAAATCTCCCAAAGGATTGCCAATCAGTTGATTAGCTTACTTAATGGAAGTAGGCTTATTAAAATCTAAGATAATATAGCAGCATTAATAAGATCGGGATCGTTTTTTATTAGGATCGGTTTTTCCCAATCAAAAAAGCATTTATTTTATTTAATAGGTTTTACCTAAATTTGCAGTAGCAGTTTTAAAAGATAGCCCTTTTTTGTAGGTAAATATTTTGAAGAGGACCGAAAGAATTGATTCAATGACGAGATTAAGCGTAAACCTAAATAAAGTAGCCCTGATTCGCAATGCGCGAGGAGCTAATTTGCCCAATCTTATCCAAGTAGCTCAAGATTGTGAAAGTTTTGGCGCACAAGGAATTACCGTACATCCTCGTCCTGACGAACGTCATGTAAGATTTGCTGATCTCCCTTTGCTCAAAGCAGTTGTACAAACGGAGTTTAATATTGAAGGCAATCCTACTCGTCACTTTTTAGATCAAGTGATTGCCAATCGTCCGCACCAATGTACATTAGTACCTGATGATCCAGGGCAGTTGACTTCTGATCATGGTTGGGATACTATTGGAAAAGCAGATTTTTTGCAAGACGTAATTGCAGAATTAAAAGGACATGGAATTCGGGTTTCTATTTTTGTTGATCCAGAGGAAGCAGCTGTAGAAGGTGCGCTGAAAGTAGGAGCAGATAGAATCGAACTATATACAGGAGATTTTGCCCATAATTTTTCAAAAAACCCTGAATTAGCAGTCAAAGATTTCGTGAGCGCAGCAAAATATGCAAATGAGATTGGAATTGGGATAAATGCCGGCCACGACCTAAATTTAGATAACCTAAAGTTTTTTAAAAAACAGGTTCCCAATTTATTGGAAGTGTCTATTGGTCAGGCACTTATATCAGATGCCCTCTACTTTGGTTTTGAAAATACGATTCAGATGTATTTGTCCCAATTGAAATAAAAAGAGAATTAATCGATAATATGTGAGGGCGATCTCTTTGGTTTTTCTATTTTTGCCAATTATAATCTCCATTCCCCTTGGTATCATACGAGAGAGTGCCAAGAAAAATAAGTCATTAACCAAGTTCTAATAAATAAAACTAAAACTATGAATCAATAGGATTGATATAGTTTTTACGAAGATGAGTACAGATTAATCACTATCGTTTTGAATGTCCACTGCTTTGTCAGTAGATTTTATATTGTTATTTATTCCTCATAAAACTAATTTTAACAATTAGTTAAATGTCGTTTGTAAACCTAATTTTATAAACTTAAACCTAGCTTTTGTATGAAAAAACTTAACCTAATTTTTATTTTTCTGTTTGGTGTGGTAAGCTTTGCTTTCTCACAGAGAACAGTGAGCGGAACTATCGCTGATGAGGCCGGTGAGCCTCTGATTGGCGCAAGTGTCGTTGCAGAAGGTACCACCACAGGTACGATCACTGACCTTGATGGAAAATATTCCTTGATGGTTCCTGAAGGGGTCAACAAACTTGTTGTATCCTACACCGGTTTTGCTACCCAAATCCTCGAACTAGGCGTATCTAATGTTGTAGATATTGCTATGAGCGAAGGAGTTGATCTTAGCGAAATCGTAGTAACAGCTTTGGGTATTTCCAGAGAAAAGAAATCTCTTGGTTATGCCGTCACCGAATTAGATGGTGCAGAAATCTCAAAGGCAAGAGAGACCAATGTGGTCAATGCTCTTTCTGGAAAGATTGCCGGAGTTCAAATTCAAGGAGCACCTTCTACTTTGGGAGGATCTTCTAGATTGACCATTCGTGGTGCTAACTCTTTCTTAGGAGATAACCAACCTTTATTCGTCATTGATGGTGTGCCGATCAATAACTCAAACTTTTCTACTGACGATCAAGCAGCTGGTTTTGGTGAAGGATCTGCTCCTTATGATTATGGTAATATGGCTCAGGATATTGATCCTGAAAGTATTGCATCTATGACGGTTTTGAAAGGAGCTTCTGCCACTGCACTTTATGGTAGCCGTGGTGCAAATGGAGTTATTCTTATTACTACTAAGAATGGTTCTCAATCTCAAGGTATTGGAATTGAAGTTAATTCTAGTGCGGCTTGGGATGTTGTATCTAATTTGATTCCACACCAACAGCAATATGGTGGAGGTTCTACCAATCCAGATACTGATCATGGCTTTAATGAAGTAACAACCGACGGAACTACTTACCTCTATCCTTCTTACTCAAAAGATGGTTCTTGGGGACCTAAATATGATGGACAAATGGTGCGTCACTGGGATTCTTGGGATCCACAAGCAAGTAACTTCGGTGAGTTAAGACCTTGGCAAGCGCCAGCAAATGATTACACCACGTTTTTTGAAACGGGACTTACTTTACAAAATAGTGTTTCGCTTTCTGGTGGAACAGATAAAGGATCGGTAAGATTTGGATTTTCAAATACTAACCAAAAAGGAACACTCCCAAATGCAGGATTGCAAAGAAATGCTTTGACTTTCAATTCTAATTACCAACTACACAAGAGACTGAAAGTGGGAATGGCAGCAACTTATACCAAAACGGATGCTGAAAACCGTAACATTACTGGTTATAATAACGGTAATCCTATGCAGGCATTTACGCAGTGGTGGCAGACTCAATTAGACACAGAGAAGTTGAAAAATACCACCCTTACAGATGGTACACAAAATACTTGGAATGCTCAAGGACCGCAAAGAGATGCGGATGATAACTTATTGTTCTATGATCCTACTCCTACATTTTTTGATAACCCATACTGGGTAAGAGATAACTTCCTACAAGAAGATACTCGAAATAGATTGTACGGTAACTTCAATGCTACTTTAAATCTTGGAGAAGGACTAGATTTGATCGGTCGTGCAGGAATGGACTTTTACCAGTTTGCTGTAAGAGAGGGGATTCCTCTCGGTTCTGCTGATACTCCTGAGTACCGTGAAAATGACCGTAGATTCCAAGAAACAAACTTCGAATTACGATTGGCTTACAATAAAAACTTTGGAGATAATCTTTCTTTCAATGGTTCTATTGGAGGTAACAGAATGCGTCAACTACAGCAAAGAACTACAATAGAGTCTGTAGGTGGTCTTAGCTTGGATGGTTTCTTTAATATTGACAACTCTGCGAGCAGTGCACTTGTTGGTACAGATAAGCAACTCAGAGGGATTAACTCTGTATTTGCTGTTGCTTCATTAGGATTCAAAAACTGGTTATACCTTGACTTGACTGCAAGAAATGACTGGTCTTCTACTCTAGGAATTGGTAACCAATCTTACTTCTACCCATCTGCTTCATTGAGTGCAGTATTGTCAGATGTATTAGATCTGAGTACTACCAGTGTTCTTTCTTTTGCGAAGGTTAGAGCTAGTTGGGCTCAAGCTGGTAATGATTCGGAGCCTTATAGAACGGCACCTATCGTATACTCGCCACAAGTACCAAATCAAGGGCCTTTCCCAAGATATGCTATTCCTAATGCGCAAAACAATCCTTCGCTAGTTAATGAGTTGACTTCAGAGCTTGAGTTTGGAATTGATTTGAGATTTTTCAAAAATCGCTTAGCGGTTGATGCTGCTTATTACAACCGATCTACTACTGCGCAAATTTTTGAAGTACCTAGTTCTGGTGCTACTGGTTTTACCTCTCGTATTCTTAATGCCGGTGAAATGGCCAACTCAGGAGTGGAATTGATGATTAATGCAACTCCTGTAAAAACTAAGAATTTCTCTTGGGACGTAGGATTTAATGTAGCTCGTCAGTACAATAAAGTAGTTTCTTTGGACGAAGGTATTGAGAGTATTCTTGTCGAACGTACTTGGGCGGCTGACCTACGGGTTTCAGAAGGATATGGTTACATGGCACTTTTTGGCCAGGATTACATCAGAGAAAACTATGAAGTGGATGCAGATGGAGTTATCCTCGTTAATGAAGGACAACCTGTAGTCGATGAAAATGGACTTTACCAGTTTACTCCAAATCGCGAGTTCTTAGGAAACGCTATCCCAGACTGGGTAGGTGGTTTCAATACTAGCGTTGCTTTCAAAAACTTCAGACTATCTGGATTATTTGATTTCCAAAAAGGAGGAGTTATTCACTCTACTTCTCTACAATGGTCTAAATACTCTGGAATGCACCCTGAAACAGTATCTTGGAACGGAGTAGATGATATCCGACAAACTGGTTTGATCCTTCCAGGGGTTAAAGCAGATGGTTCTGTTAATGATATTCCAATTTTGGATCCTCAAGGAGACTATTTCCAAGCGTTTTGGAGATCTGCAGCTCCTAATGTTTACGAAGCTTCTTTCTTGAAATTAAGAGAAATTCGTTTAGACTTTACGATTCCTAATAGCAAAGTAAAAGTTAAATACCTTAGAGATATCCGAGTTGGACTTTACGGACGTAACCTAGCTATCTTAGCGGCTGATTTACCATTCCTAGATCCACAAGCGATTACTGGAGCGGGTAATGCTCAAGGACTTGAAAATGCTCAAGTTCCAACTACTCGTAGTTTTGGTATTAATGTAGGATTTAAATTATAGAAGTGATTTCTATTGGGTAGGAAAGTAAAATTAAACACAGCATTTTGCTTTC
Organism: uncultured Saprospiraceae bacterium; assembly: GCA_964419315.1. Lineage (GTDB taxonomy): Bacteria > Bacteroidota > Bacteroidia > Chitinophagales > Saprospiraceae > CALLVY01. The sequence continues at coordinate 5,908 of CAYQRA010000180.1, forward strand.
CTACTTATTTTTCTTTAATCTAAAAAACATTTAGATATGTTTAAATTAATAAAATTAAGTTCATTTGCTTTCGTAGCTCTTGTAGCTTTAAGTATATGTAGTTGTACCGATCAGTTGACTACGCTCAACGTTGATCCAAACAACCCAACAGAAATACCTGTTGAAAACCTTATTACTCAAGCTCAACAACAGTTGAATAACCGTATGTGGGGCCGTAGTATCAATGCGGAATGGGGAATGCTTATGGTTCAACATTGGTCGCAAAATGAATATGCAGAGGAATCTCGTTATACCGTTGATGGCAACAGTTTTAATACAGATTGGCTTGATCTCTATGTTGATGTATTAAGTGAGTTAAATGCAGCTCAATTATTATTGGATGCCAACGAAGGACTTGATCCTGTAGTAAAAGCAAATCAAACTGCTGTAATTACGATTTTGAGAGAGTATACCTTTCATAATCTAACAGATATGTATGGTGATATACCTTACTCTGCTGCTATTGATATTGAGAATAACCCACTTCCCGCTTATGATAGCCAACAGGCGGTTTATTCTGGAATCGTTGCTAATTTGCAAGCTGCGATTAGTAGCATCGATGTATCAGCTGATGGCTTCGCTAGCGGTGATGCCATCTACAATGGAGACATGGGAGCTTGGAAAAAATTCGCTAATTCATTCTTATTAAGAGTGGCTATGAGAATGGTTGATGTAGATTCAGGTACTGCTTCTGAGGCGATCAGAGGTATCGATGTTTCTAATTTGATTACTAGCAATGCAGATAATGCTATGTTTGTTTTTGATGCTAACCCTGAAATCGCTAATCCACTGTTTGTAGATGCTACTATTAATGGTCGGGATGATTTTGCTGTTTCTGATGTTTTGGTTGATGCTTTGGTTGCCATGGGGGACCCGAGATTGACTGTTTATTCAGATACTACCAATAGTGGAGAGTACGTAGGTATGCCTCCAGGATTGACGGATGCAGAGGCTTTTGGTTTAAAAGCAAAAACTTCTCGTCCTGCTGCTGCTGTACGTGGTGCTCAAGCTCCTTCTATCATGATCGATGCTGCTGAGGTCAATTTCTTGTTGGCAGAGGCTTATGCAAGAGACATCATCTCTGGAGACGCTGCTGCTGCTTATGACGCTGCTGTTTCTGCTTCTATGGAGTACTGGGGATTCAGTGATGCTACTGCTTACATAGCTGCTAATCCATATGATGGTGGCAACTGGAAAAAATCTATCGGTATGCAGAAATGGGTAGCGATGTACATGAATGGTACACAGGCTTGGGCCGAGTGGAGACGTTTGGATCATCCTGTATTGGCTGTTCCTGCGGCAGCTACTAACCCTGTAATTCCTGTGAGATTGCCTTACCCAATTTCAGAGCAACAAACAAATGGAACTGAATTAGGGAAAGTAAGTAGTAACCCTAATGATATGAGTACAAAACTTTGGTGGGACGTAAACTAAGCTAAATTAGTTTTCTGACCTCAAAATTGAAAAGCAACCTTTTTTAACAAAAGGTTGCTTTTTTTGTTACACAAGCTAGTGGTATATATAAATGGATAGCAGACCCTATTCCCTACAAAAGATAGCAATACAGGTCTACTGTTCGGGGAACGACAGTTTCTAGAAGCAAAAAATCTTAAATTGTTAATCATGAATTCAACAAAAAGTCTCTTCTTATTTTTATCCTGCTTTTCTCTATTTTTCCTATCTTGTAAAGAACAGGAACCCGAAATTATTCCAAACTATAATGCTGATGGTTCTAGCGCTGTAATCTTAGATGAATTTGAAGGAGTTCCTTTAGTTGTTATTGGAAATGCAAGCAGTCAATTCATCGTAGCTTATGAGCGTACTTTAGAAGACGGAAGTATCCCTGATTTTACGGTTGTACAACGTGCTCTTCCTATCGTTATGACAGACTTAGAAGGCAATAAGTGGGATGTGCATGGTAGAGCAGTAGAAGGACCGAGAATGGGAGAGAGCTTAACTCCAGTAAATAGTTACATCGGTTATTGGTTTGCTTGGGGAACGATGTTTCCAGGGATCGAATTATTCAGTGGGGCTGCCTACACCGGTAATTTTGTGCAAGAACAAATTCCATCTGGATGGACGATACCCAGCAATAAAGTAGTAACGGTACTCGGTCAAGATGCCATTCCCGCTGTGGACAATCCAAAGTTTGAAGAGTTTGATCTAAAATCGAGTATTAATGGTGATGGCTTTTTTATTCAAGATGATGAGCTGGTAATCGGAGTCACTATCGATGGTACGACTAGAGTCTATCCTCATTCTATTTTGAATTGGCATGAGATAGTCAATGATAGGATTGGAGATTTTTATTTTTCTTTATCCTTTTGCCCTATTACAGGTACGGCAGTCATGTGGGAGAGAGAGCTTGATGGAATTGTTACTACTTTTGGTGTCTCAGGACTTTTGTATAATGGCAACGTCATTCCCTATGATAGAGGTACAGGTAGTCTTTGGTCTCAGATGAAGCAAAACTGCGTCTTTGGTAGTTTGGTAGGGGAAAATATGAAAAATTCTCAGGTCTTAGAAAGTACTTGGGCCACTTGGAAATCACTCAAGGATAACCCTGAGGTAATGACTACCGAAACTGGTTTTGGTAAAGATTATACCGTAAATCCATATGAAAGATACATTACAGATCATAGTCACCTTTCCTATCCTGTAGAATATGATGATGAACGCTTACCGCGAAAAGAAAGAGTTTTTGGACTCATCATTAACGGGAAAGCCAAAGCTTACCAATTCCAAGATTTTTAGAAAATCATCATTCTCTACACGAGATTTAGTTCACTTCGTTCATGAGCTTCTTAGTCGGATGGTCAGAGAATTAAAATTATTATGAGTTTTACTTTGCCTAGATTTCTTGTTGCAATGCTCTTGTGTCTCCTTTTTGGTATTGCAAAAGGCCAAGGTTGTTGTTCTGGAGGAGCTCCTCTTTCCGGTAATCTCAACTTAACTCCTATAGAATCTGGAGTGCTTTCCATCCGATTAATTTATGATCTCAATAACTTAGGTAGTGTAATTGCTGGCAACGAAAGACTTGAAGATCGTACCCGCACTCGTCTAACCCAAACTGGACTTCTAAAAGTAGACTACGAATTTCGTAGAAGATGGGCCGTATCGGCTCTTTTTAGCTATGTTCGGCAAATTGAAAAAGTAAATTTCGGAAACATCTCCAACGAAGCTTACGGTCAAGGTTTTGGTGACATGGTATTGATCGGTAGCTATCATTTTTTGAGTAAATCCACGCAAAAATTTTCTCTTGGAATGGGGGTGAAAATGCCGACTGGTTCGATAAATAAAACCAATCAAACAACATCCTTATTATTGCCACCTGATCTTCAACCCGGTACTGGCGGCTGGGATTTTGTGGCTATTTCTCAGTACAGTGAAAAACACTTGTTTTTTATCCGTAATTTAGGTCTTATCACCAATATTACCTATAGATATACCACAGATGCAGCTCGATTTGAACAACAACAATTGTATAAATTTGGTAACATCCTCCAAGCTTCTGCTGGTCTCAATTATCGAATCTCTCTCAATAAATTATCCCTTGTTCCGCAGGCTAATGTCCGCTATCGCTATGCACTTGCGGACCAAACCGATGGCTTTCCGACGATCAATACTGGAGGACACTGGATTTATTTAGTAGGAGGGATAGAACTCGCTTTTAATAAAGAATTTAATTTTATAATTAATGCAGAAATCCCTGTTTTCTGGCAACTAGAAGGAGTACAGTTGACTACATCTTATAGACTTACGCTGGGAGTGGTTTATAATTTCTATAAACAAAAGTCTTCCCTCAAAATCTAAGAGCGATAGCATTTTATAATCCGCTTGGGATTGAAATACTAGACGATATGCTTTTGCTAGAGTCGAATGGTGTAATTATAATTCCCCGAATTTGGTTTCTTTTTATTGTTTTTTTTATCAGTACTATTGGTACTGTAGGAGTAATTGATTATTGTTTTGGAGGGCGCCTCCGTTTTGGGTAGGTTAAAATGAATTCTAATGTTTTTGTGATAAGCAACCTTAAATCCACGCGTTTTAGGAACCTCAAAGCGCAAGAGTTTGACCAGCCGAATAGCTTCTTCATCACATCCATATCCTAAACTACTGATGATTTTTGCCTCTTTTACTTGTCCCTTATAATCTATTTCATAGCGCAAATAAACAGATCCTTCAATTTGATTTATTTGTGCTTCTTCTGGGTATTTGAGGTTTTCTGAAATGACTTTTTTTATAGCCGCTAAACCACCTGGAAATACTGGTTTATTTAGAAAATGTTTGGATTTCTTTTCTTTACGCATGGCATTTTTATAAATGGATTTCGAAGATTGACTTTCCCTGATAATTTTATAAACCGCTCGGTGTTTTTAAATATAAGCCAGAAGACCGATTCATTTTGTTATACGGCTTAAGTAACAGAACCCAATAACTCTTTCAAACTACTTATTATGTTTATACTTA
>CAYQRA010000181.1:0-10386 GCA_964419315.1 uncultured Saprospiraceae bacterium
ACAGGAAGACGGACAATTGAGTGTGAAGTTCTTCGCTCAAAAAGAAACGGTATCCCTAGTGATTAGCGATATGTTTGGTCGCACGGTTAAAAGTGTAGTTTTAGAAGCCTCTAATCGAGAATGGAGCAAAAGCGTACTAGACATAAGTGACCTCAGTGCGGGAACTTATAATTTCCGAGTAGTTGGACAAAGAAGAAGTCAAATCTTTGTAATCGCTAAGTAATAGAAAATAGCTTAGGAATATTTAATTTAAATTTCATCGACTAATAATAGGGAGGTGTTTTGACGAAAGTTGAAACACCTCTTTTGGTGTCAGGTATTCGATTTAAACAACTTCAACTTATTGGATTTTGCCATTGCATCGCTAGCTTTTGTTTGACTACTGATTGTTATTGTTTTTTCTCTTTTGATAAAGTCAAAAAAATAGTAAATACTTCTCCATTCTTCCCCCCGTTTAAATCTCAGACCTTATCTTTGCGCCACTTCTCAAAGGGGTGCCATACTGTGATTCTCCTTAAGGCTACTTTTAAGAATCATCCAAGGCTGAGATCATACCCATTGAACCTGCCCGGGTAATGCCAGGAAGGGACTTTGTTTTCGCAGCAATGCGGAAGGGTGCAATAGTTGCCCACTTCCTACCCCAGGAAAGTGGTTTATTGAACCTAAATTTTTTTTAATGAAAAACTTTTTCACACTGACTGTCTTGCTGTTGAGTACCATGCAGCTATTCAGTCAAAACAATATCTTTGGCAATGTCCTAGATGAGGATGGAACTCCTTTGCCGGGGGCTTCCGTAATACTCAATAATGGAAGTATGGGCACCATGACTGATTCGGATGGCTTCTTTATGCTGCGAAATCTGGAAAGTGGTGAACAGACTTTGGTCGTTAGTTATGTTGGCTACGAAACGCAAGAAAGGAAGGTGACCGTAGTCGCTCCAACCTCCATTGATTTTATCTTGACCACCACCAGCTACGATTTGACAAACGTAGAAGTATTGGGTACTTGGGCCAAAGAAAAAACACCTGTTACCCAAACCAATGTCAGTCAGGAGGCATTAGATCAATTGAACCAAGGACAAGATATTCCTTTCCTATTGCGCATGACGCCTTCTTTGGTCAATACCTCCGATGCAGGAACCGGAATTGGTTATACAGGGATGAGAATTCGAGGGAGCGATCCTACTCGGATCAATGTGACGATCAATGGTATTCCGCTAAATGATGCAGAATCCCAAGGCGTTTTTTGGGTCAATATGCCGGACTTTGCAGGATCGGTCGATAATGTACAGATTCAAAGAGGGGTAGGGACTTCTACCAACGGGGCGGGTGCTTTTGGTGCGACGGTCAACCTACAAAGTCTTGGTTTAAAAGAAAAACCTTATGCCGAATTATCCAACTCTTTTGGCTCTTTCAATACCCGAAAACATAGCCTAGAATTAGGATCAGGTTTGATCAAAGATCATTGGACTTTTGATGGCCGTTTGTCAATGGTAAAATCCGATGGTTATATTGATCGAGCAGCGGCAGATTTACAATCCTATTATCTTTCTGGTGCTTATCATGGAGACAAAACGATTTTAAAAGCGATTGCTTTTGCAGGTAAGGAAGTCACCTATCAATCTTGGTGGGGGACGCCACAGTCGCGAATCGAAAATGATGAAGAGGGCATGCGGGCCCACGCAGCTAATGAAGGATACTCCGAAGCACAGTTGGAGAATTTGCTCAACTCTGGTCGGACTTATAATTTTTATTTGTACGATAATGAAGTCGATAATTATCAACAGAACCATTATCAATTGCATTGGTCGCAGCAATTTGATTCGCATTGGACTTGGAAAAGTGCTTTGCATTATACCAAAGGAAAGGGATTTTTTGAACAGTATAAAGAAGCTGATGATTTTGCAGATTATGCTTTAGCCAATCCAATCATTGGAGGAGATACGCTTAGCTCTGCCGATTTTATTCGCCGGAGATGGTTGGACAATGATTATTATGGGATCACTGGAAATCTAAATTATTTAGCTGGGCCTTTGGATCTCACAGTTGGTGGTGCTTTTCACCAGTATGACGGTGATCATTTTGGAGAAATTATCTGGGCGTCTATTGCGCCTGCATCGAATATCCGAGATCGGTATTATGATAATGTTGGCAACAAATCGGACTTCAATATTTTTGCGAAAGCAGAATACCAAATCAGCGATCAATTGAATGTCTATGGAGATTTACAGGTACGTCAGGTTGGCTATAAAACCAAAGGCGTAGACAGTGATTTGCGCAGGATAGACATCGCGGCAGATTATACTTTTTTCAATCCTAAATTGGGTGCGCGCTATGCCTTTGATGATCAACAGAGTCTTTACTTTAGCTTAGGTGTCGCGAATCGCGAACCCGACCGAAATGATTTTGTAGATGCTCCAGATTTTGATGCAACTCCTAAACCAGAACGATTGACTGATTTTGAATTGGGCTATCAATATCGTAGTGGAAAAGTAGCCTTGGAAGCGAATGCTTATTACATGGCTTATAAAGATCAATTGGTGTTGACCGGAGCCTTAAATGATGTGGGTTCTAATCTGCGAACCAATGTCGATCAAAGCTATCGCGCAGGGATAGAATTACAAGCTGATGTGGAAATTATAGAGCTGTTGCATTGGAATGCGAATTTGACTTTGAGCCAAAATAAAATCAAAAACTTTACAGAGGTCGTTTATGATTATACCACAGGTTTTGAGGTTATTCCAACAACTTTTACCAATACAGATATTGCCTTTTCACCAGGAATCATTGCGGGGAGTCAATTGACTTTAGAACCAATAGATCGTTTTCAGATCGCTCTGTTGAGTAAATACGTTGGGAATCAATTCTTAGACAATACCTCTAACCCAGATCGACAAATTGATGCTTACCTTGTCAATGATCTTCGTTTGGCTTATCAATTTCGTCCGGCTGGTATGGAAGCGATTAATCTGAGTCTGATGATCAATAATGTTTTTAATGCCCAGTATTCTTCCAATGGATACACTTACAGTTATATCTTTGGTGATAAAATCATTGAGAACTTTTATTATCCACAGGCAGGACGTTGGTTCTTAGCAGGTTTGGATATTAAGTTTTAATGAGCTGTGTGTATTAGGTAAAAAAAGCCTCAGAGGAATTTCCTCTGAGGCTTTTTTTTAGCACCTTATAACTTGCTTAACTCTAAAATTTATAGGTAAATCCTGCTCTAAAACTAAAAGGCGTTTGTAAAGAATTTTGTGGTTCCAAGACATTATAGAGCAAGACAATTTCATAGCCGATTAATCCTCCGCTAGTATAGCCTAATCCGACATAGGCATTATTGGAACCAATTCTTTCGGTATAGATTTCTCCATCCTGATCGAGTTCGATGAATCCGTCATTATTAGGGTCGACCGATTCTTCACTAAAGCGTTCGTATTCTACATGAGCAAAAAGCATGTTTAAGAATTTATAACGAGCGAATACCCCTCCGTTTAAGGACAATGGTTCGACGATATAAATTCTATTGTTTTCTACCAATTTGATGCGGGAATAATTGAAGCCAACTCTTGGGCCAACAGAAAGTTTATCTGTAATTTTATAACCGACCATAGGAGATAAGCCTCCTTCAAAAATACTTAAGTTTTGACCACCACTAAAGCGAAAAGTTACTCCTCCTCCGAACCATAACTTACGCTTGAAATTTCCACTCTCATCAAAATAGTCATCGGTTTTCTCTTTTTTAGAGGACTTTACGTCTTCTGTTTTTTCTGTTTTTTCCGGCCTCTTTTTAGGCCTTTTCTTCTTACCTGTTTGAGCATCAACAGAATTGACACCGATAAATAAAAAGCAAATCATGAGTAGTGGGAGAATACGGGTTATCTTTTTCATAAATGTCCAGTTTTATTAACAGTACTTTGAGTAACAATTGCTTGACTAGGTAGGTTTAGAATTACCCTAGTGTTTTCAAGCAGGATCATAAATATAACAACTTGTTAGTTATTAATTTATATGACAACTACTATAATGACATCAGTATTGCTAAAAAGTTAGTTACCGATTTGTTAATATGGGAAGAATGGCTTGTATTTGACGAAATATTTTTCTATTCATCGGAGAAAACCCCTAGTATGGGGGAAGAGAAGTCTTGATTGCTTAATCTTTGGCCATTTCTCGCACTAAGTTATACGAAGTAGGAATGACCTCTTTGGGAGCGACATAGCCTTGTTCTTCCAAATATTTCATCCAAGCAGTGGCGCGTTTGGCGCTGGAAAAAGCATAGAAGGTTTGATTTTCATTTAATTTTTCATGAAAGCCCAAGCGTTCTCCGAAAGTCAATTCTAGTAATTTGATAATCCCATAAGTATAATCATCTCTTTTTCCTCCATCTTCTCCCACAAATGGCGAAACTATATCGAATTGTAGAATGTCATAAACTTTTTGGAAGTCCACATCTCCTTTGGCATCTTTATAATTGACTCCGAAGTCATCGAGGTAATAACTATAGAACTTAAATTCGTCTTGGTTGGAATGTCGCTTGATCAAGTCCTGTGGATTGTCCAATTCGAAAATGGGAAGACCAAAATCTTTGTGCAAAAACTGGAAAGGACTAGCGCCTTGTTTTACGGTCAATTGATCGATGTATTGCAAAACCGTTCCGATCTCTTCATAGGAAATAGTCGCAATAATGGATTCCTGAATTTTGATCCGTGAACCTTCTTCCATGTCCGGATTGGTCGCCGCTTCTAATCGATCTTTTAAAGGGAGTCCAATGGATTCAATTTGTGAAATATTGAAGTTGGTTGTTTGTTCCTCAAACTCACTAATGAATTCACTTTCTTCTAGATATTGCAATAAGGTTTTTCTGATTCCTTTTGCAACAATAGCATCTGCCTTGCCACCATTGATGTAGGCGGCAAACCAAGGAGCTCTAAATAAATTATTGAAAAAGGATCCTCGATCACTAACTTCAAAAGTCAGTGATTTTTGCATGATAAAATTGATCATCTTTCGAGGATCATCTTCTTGAAATAATTTTGGAATATCATCCAGTTCTTTATAAGAAAATTCAATATCCTCAAAGTATTTTAAATCTTCTTTGGCAGAGAGTTTAGGTTCAACGTTTAAGCGCTTAATGTTTTTGATCGGGACTACTTTTCGTAGGGACTTTAGACAAGCACTTTTGTGCTGCTCCTGAAAATAGGGAGACTCCGTAATTAGATTGATGTCTTCAATATCCAATTCGTCTTGCAAGCTGAGGTGTTTTATTTTTTGCTCAAAGAAAAAAGCGCCCCAATTTTTATAATTGTCCTGATCTTCCTCCCAATGCTTTTTCCAAGCGGTCTGATTCGTAGGAATTGTTTCTGTATCTGGAGGATAGTGGTAGCTGTAGACGTCTTCGATGATTGGAATAATATTAGAACCGACGGTAATGATTTTGCCCTTGCGGTCACTCAATACCCGGTCATCGTCAATCAAAGTAAACAGATAGGGAACCTCTTCAATCGCAGGGTGCAAGCGCAGGTAGTAAAAAAGAATTTTCACCAAATCCAATTCTACACTATTGCGCATCATCTCTACGATTCGCTCTGATTCTGCTTCATTAGGAGTGGGTAATATCTTGATTTCTCGGCGACTAAAACTCAATGGATCTTCTAGGAAATCTTCCAAACCAAAACTTTCTCCTATCTCCGGTTGATCAATTAATTGCATGATCTGATTGCCGATTTCATTATCGGTTTCTGCTTTGACTAGGGTGTTGAGTTTATTTTGGATCGTAGGATCATTGATGTCAAATTTTCTCAGATAAGCATTACAAATTCCCAATACCCCAATGTTTTCAAAAAGGTAACTTTTCTTTAGGTACAAACGCAATTGGTCTTCTTCTGCAATGATTTTATTCCAATGCTTGCTGTAAAAACGATCTAAGATTCTCCCCACAGAAAAATTAAAAGTACTCTTGTTTGCTCGTAAGCAAGCCCAATATTCTACGGCAGTCACTTCCTTTAATTTGAGTGATCCAATAATCTTGTTTTCGAGCTGATACCTCTCTTTGGGGCTTGTAGACTTGTACAACTGGCCGAGTAGTTTGTTTAAATGATCACTAGCTTTATACGAAAAATTATTGCGACGACAATAGTCGGTCAAAAGGGTCAATTGTTCAAGAAATTGATATTTGAAAGAGGGGAGGTGCTCATTATAATTGCGGAGCAATTGTCGATATTTTTGAGCCAGTTCCATGATCTCTCCCGGTTCGCCTTCGGTCAATTGCATAAAGGCCGCAAAGGCGACAGAATCGTTTCTAGAAGGAAGTCTACGAAATAATTTCTCGTAATTTTGGGTAATCTCTGCGGCTTCCAATTTGTTGATAAAAACGTGATGATTTGGGTCCCATTCGTAGTCAGAGTGATGTCGAGCCCAATAGACTAGCAAATTGCGCTTGGCCACATAATCACCGGGTACTTCTGGTGTGCTGACTAGGTCTAATACGGAGCCACCAAAACTAATTTCTTGTCCGGTCAGTTTATTGACCAATTGGACGTATTTGTTGAGGTCGTGTTTGTCTATTTGGTTTTCTCGTTCTCTAAATTTATAAACCTGTGCAGCCAAATAATACAAAGCTCTTGGATGTTGGCTCTCCGCCAAATCCGCAATCGCATTATGTCTGATCCAAGAAAAGCGTCGTTTGTCGCTAAGTATTCGTCCGTAATAATCTACTGGTAAAGAGAAGAAAGAAGCTTGATAAGAAAATAATTTTTTATAACCATATTTGATCATTCCATTCAAAGAATGCAAAGAGTCGATCAAGTGTTGATAACGTTCTTCCAGGTCTTCAAAATTGCCATCCTCGGTCACTGAAATATTGGTGAGTTTGGTCAAATAAGGAGCCGCAATTCTTTTGCCTATCCGCTGGTCTTTTACCAATTGTAATAAAGCAAGCAAGCTGCTGTTTTCTCGATAATGGACCAGCGATTCGAAAAAAGCTTGATAGATTTTTTGCCTTGGCGCTGGAGAGATTTGTTTGAAATCTTCTTTGGTTGCGGATAATAAAAATTCGTAAGCTTCCCGATTGTCTAAGGCTCCCAGTTTTTCAATACTCGTGATAATGTTTTTGGGTTTCTGATTCTTTACGGCTACTTCAAACCCTTTAACTAGGCTTCTAAGCTGAGAGGAAACATCAAGGATTTCATCTCCATTGGATTTGATGATTTTATACGATACCTGCTGTTGTATGGGCGGGGTGAGGTAAAATACATCCGAAACAATGGAAAAGCTTATAGAATCTTCATGAGTATAGTAAAAATCAAGAAAGGTTTGTTTGTCAAGAGCATTGGATATTTCCACTTCTTCTGGGCGAAAAAGGGTGTTTTCCTGAAGCAAATGGATCACTTTGGGTTTTATTTCCTTTTTGTCGAGCAGGGTTCCTAAATCTCTTAAAGCCCATTTATTACCGGCAAGAAGCTCCCATTCCAATTGCTGTAGCAATTTTTGAAAATCATAGGATTTGTGGTCTTGACCGAACATCAAAGAAATATTCAGTAGACAGAGAAATATTATGGTACACGTTTTCTTCATAAAATAGGGGAATTGCGGGGGTTTTTCCCTAAAGATTACTCGAATAGAGCTTAAATGAAGATAAATGCAAATATTACACCAACTAATTAGCGCGAATAGATTAGCGGAATGGAGAATTCCAATGGTGTTTTTGTATTGTCCCCTCGATTGCCTATTTCAGTGCTTTGGAATAGGCAATCGAAGGCTCAATACGATAAACGTTAAAATACAGCATAAGGGCTAAAAACCTTTATTCTTCTTGCGTTTGCATCCCACAAGAAAGGTAGACTTCTTTTTGGACAACCATATAATGAGCATCATAGAAATACAGCAATTTAGCATAGGCATTATCGGAATCATCATCAGGGAAATCCGCATTTAAGATCAAAGAAAGTACTTTCTTTTGATCGGAATCTGCTCTGCCATAAATGGCACCCGTAAAACGCTGAGAGTATATTTTACCTTGAACGACATCTGCAAACTGTATCTCCGTTGCTTCATTGCGTTCGACAAAACTTAATCCACGATTGGTAGAAAAATGGAGTTGCCCCCCTCTACTTGACGCAAAAAGCGTATCATTTCGCTGAAACACATCATACATCCAATCAGAAATCACTTTTTGATAACTTCCATCAGGAGAGATACGGAAAGTACCATCCATTGAAACGACGTAAAAGAAACCATCCTCAAAAACGATATTGGTAACTCGATCTGTTACGGAAGCGGGTATTTCTAGAATATCTACCCGATGGGTTTTTTCTACTTTGGTAAATAAAGTTTTGGAAAAATCCAATTGAATATCAATGAGGAAAAACGTATGACTGTTATTTTCAAAGTTGACGACTGGAATGAGCAATTGGCTACCATCATCATTATAAGCTAGTGTCTGATGAGCACCTTGTCGAGATACTGGCGCATAAATTTCGCTAGAGTCGGATTTTAGGTTTTCAAAAGGTACTCGGAGTATTTCTGTAGGACTGGCGGCTAGGTGCAATTCGATCATCGGACCTCCTTGTGCTTCTGTCCGAGTGATTCTACAAAAAGAATGCTCTGCCAATACGGGCCAACTATAAAATTCAAAAGGCACCGGAATACTTCGTCTTTCTCTTACGGATTTGTCAGGTGCCATTCGAACATATTCATCATCAGCGATAATTTGCAGTTCACTATCACTTGCATACATCGTACGAATAGGAGTATTGGTTTCAAAGTCAAGCGCCTTCATCCAAAGAACAGGCGGTGGCTCCGGAGGGGTGATGAGGCAGGAGGTACTGCCAAGTACAACTCCAAAGACAAAAATAAAAGCTAATAGACGATTCATAATTTTTTATTTATTGAAGTGTTTGCTGTCTTCTTCAAAAGGAGACAAGGTCTAGCCCGAATGGGGCTAAAAACATACCAAAAGTTACTAGATATGGAGGAACCCTTGATCCCCTTTTCGCTGAAAGACTTGGATATTAGAATACGCTACCACCTTTGTGCATTTTATGGAGCGCTTAATAAAGCGGTATTCCAGTAGAAATGAAAAGGAAGTTTTGGAAAAGACGATGGTCTTTAAAGATGTTGGGTGGAGGTGCTACAAAATTAAACTTAAATTGGAATTAATGCAATTTAGTAGGCTTGAAAAATAAATTCTTTCGTTTATCAATAGACAGTTTTAGAGTAGTTGATAACTGATGTACCGTTTTTGAGTATTATCAGTTTCGGTAGAAAGATGACTGGCGACAAAAGATTTTTCATTGAGCCATCGCAATTCTTCTAAGGCACCACCTGTTAAGGAGGTCGTCCAAGATTGTTGAATTTCTTGAGGACTTAAAGTCCAATACTCTAAAGTGCTCCGACATTCTTGGCTTCCCCCATTGAGTATAAAGTTTTTTTGGTCTGGACTTAGATAAGGAATACCGGGAATAGAATATTGTTTTCCATCACTTAGCCGAACGAATAAATGTTGCGAACAAGCTGCTCCATTTATTTTTTCAATCAAGACATATCCTAAGTCAGGAAGATATCTTTTTAATTGAAATAAAATGGGGTTTTCTGATGTCTTATTTTGGTGAATAAAACTTAATTTTTCTCCATTTTGAATTAAAATACTGAGTTCGTCTCCATTCCGCTGAATCGTTTCTGGTGTTTGGTCGAGGCGATATTTCTCGATCGCCCAACTGCATTTGTTGAGGCCAACCCAAGTACCTTTTTGGTAGCCCTTCGATTCCGCACAAAATTGCTCGATGAGTAATTTTTGTAAACTATCCCCTTTTTGCGATTCAAAATCAGCTTTCCCAATTGGAGAAGAGGTGTAGTGATTATTAGGCTGATTTTCGGAAGAATTGGCCTTTTCGCTTGGCTTACTGCATCCAAATATCAAAAACAAAAGGACCAAAGAAAAGCAATAACGAATAGAAGGAGGCGGCATAAAAATTTGGTTTATTGGTAAAGATTGTCAAAAATAAGGATAAGCTTTAATCATGGAGACTTTTTGGCGGTCTAAATCCCCCGAAAATGGAATTGAGTAAAGATATTTACCATTATCCCTTCTCAAAGTAAGAGATAATTACAAGAAAACCTTGCTACTTTGGTCTAAAAGAACTAGCTTTTATCCACCTATCTAAGCCTTTTATCAACGATTTTCTATTAAATTAACCAAAACAGGTGTTTTGTCTTGTATTTTGCGGTATTGTGCGCCAAATTTTACGAGTAAAATATTAACTTAGGCCTCGCATTTGGAGAATTGCCAGTGCAAAATCGCCAAAATAGAGAGGATAAAACTTTTGATGTAATTGTAATAATTACCTCAATTCATTTGCTGCTTCTGCACCAATCAACAGTTTTATTT
>CAYQRA010000182.1:0-2553 GCA_964419315.1 uncultured Saprospiraceae bacterium
GGATTGGAATGATGCCCCTCCTGGCCCTGTTTGCGTTGTAGCTGGAAATGATTGGGGAGAAAGTGCACCCACCTGTGTAAATGTAGCCGTTGATTTTCCACCCCCAACTCCTACCGGACTTGCGGGACCTCAAATGCCTTGTGAGGGGGAAACAGGATTAGTCTATACCGTTGATGCTACCCCGGGAGCAACTGGATATTCTTGGGCAGTTACAGGAGGTACTATTACGACCAATACCAATTCGACCTCGATTACGGTTACTTGGGGATCAAGTCCTGGTACCGTCTGTGTTACCGCAGATAATGACTGTGGTTCTTCCCCAGATGCCTGTATAAATGTTACTCCTATTGCCGCTCCTGATGCTCCAGTGTTGACCAATCCTGGTCCTGTTTGTGCAGGAGATAATAATGTAGTTTATTCCATTACTGCCGTAAGCGGCGCAACAACCTATAATTGGACCGTTCCTGCTGGAGCTACTTTTGTGGGTCAAGGAACGACCTCGATCACTGTTGATTGGGGAACATCCACTGGTGGTCAAATCTGTGTAAATGCTGAAAATGCCTGTGGCACTAGTGCTGATGATTGTATCAATATAATTCCCGACACAGTCCCTACCCTTACGGGACCAATTACTGGTCTAAATACCGTCTGTGCAAATGATGGTGGAGAAGCTTATTCTATTCCGACAACTACTGGAGCAGATGGTTATACTTGGGTCATCACTGGTGGTACACAAGCCACTGGAGGAACGACCAATCAAATCACTGTTGATTGGGGCGCTGGCCCTTCTGGTCAAATTTGTGTGACCGCATTTAATGACTGTGGATCAAGCATGCCTCCTGTTTGTATGTCTATTATTATCAATAGCATCCCTAACGACCCTGTTCCTCCTGCGGATGGAACGATCTGTGAAGGTGCCTCTGGAGAAATTTATTCCATTGCTGCCGTGACCGGTGCGACCACTTATAATTGGACGGTTCCTGCTCCAGCTACTTTTACAGGGCAAGGCACAACTTCTATCACTGTCGATTGGAACGGAACAGTAGCAACTGCACAAATCTGTGTGAATGCTGAAAATGCCTGTGGAATTTCTGGAGATGCTTGTTTTGATGTGGTACCTACGCTGATTCCTACTCAGCCTGGCCCAATCATGGGAACGGTTGATCCATGTAATGGAAGCACGGGCGTTATTTATTCTATTTCTCCTCTTACTGGAAACAATATTACTTATAATTGGACCGTCCCTGCTGGTGCTCTTATTACCGCAGGACAAGGTATGACTTCGATTACTGTTGACTGGCAACTTTCTGCAGGTGGTTTAATTTGTGTCAATGCACAAAACAACTGTGGAACTAGTATGGATCAATGCTTACAGATTGATCCTTACGGCCCACCAACTCTTAGTGGTCCACTTAGCGGAGAAACTATTTTATGTGCAGATTCAATGGGTCTCGCTTACTCCGTTCCTGCCGCTACTGGAACTACCACAGGATACAATTGGGTAATTACCGGAGGTACTCAAGCCTCTGGTGGCAATACCAACCAAATCACTGTGGATTGGGGAGCTGGTCCAACTGGAGAAGTTTGTGTTACCGCATTCAATGATTGTGGTTCAAGCACCCCTTCTGTTTGCCAAAGCATTACGATTAACCAAAGTCCACTCGAACCTACCCCACCTGCAGACGCCACTGTCTGTGCTGGTGATAATAATGTAGTTTATACGGTACCTTTGGTAGCTGGTGCGACGTCTTATAACTGGACCTTCCCTGGAAGCCCTGTGGTATCCGGGAATGGTACAAATACAGTCAGTGTAAATTGGGGAACTGGACCTTCTGGTTTGGTTTGTGTCAATGCTCAAAACGATTGTGGAACAAGTCCTGATGCTTGTTTTATGGTAACCATAAATGATGTTCCTGCTGAACCAACTGGATTAGCTGGTGCCCAATTACTTTGTCAAGATACGAACGGTGAGGTTTACAGCATCAACCCAGTAGCTGGAATGGTTACCGATTATGTTTGGACGGTAACTGGCTCTGGTGTGATTACCAGTGGTCAGGGAAGTACCTCTGTTACCATCGACTGGGGAAATACTGGCGGTGATGTCTGTGTTTATGCCGTTAATGATTGTGGAGATGGTATGGAGGTTTGTATTCCAGTAAGCATCGATCAGATTTTGGCTCCGCCAAATGTTTCTTGTGGGGTGTCTACGATTAACAGTGTCTCTATCAACTGGAGTCATCCTACAGCTACTAATTTCACTTATACTTATACCGTGAATGCTGGCCCCGTACAAGGTCCTTTTTCAGGTACAGATATTAGTGTTCTTATTTCTGCCCTTAATGCAAATGACGAGGTAGTCATCACCGTTATAGCAGAAGGAGGAACCAACGTTTGTGGAAATAGCTTACCTGCAACTCAAACTTGTACCGCCAATAATTGTGATCTAAACCCACCAATGATTACCAATATTCTTCCAGAATACTGTGTCAATGAAATGGGAATCACCTTTATCGGTAATCCAACGGGCGGAACATTCTCTGGCTCTGGAGTGGC
>CAYQRA010000182.1:2563-10381 GCA_964419315.1 uncultured Saprospiraceae bacterium
TACCCTACCTGCGGGTCCAACGGTAGTCACTTATGCCTATACCGATGTCAATAATTGTCCACAATCTGTAGATGTTACGACGATGATTGTATTCCCAATTGATCCTCCTGCCATCATTTGCGAAATGGGAACTTCTACTGAGGTTAATTTCTCTTGGACACACCCTACCGCTACGATGTTTGAATATTTCTATACGATTAACAGTGGTACTCCTACCGCAACAACTGCAACGTCTCTTACGACATTGAATGTTCCGGGTTTAGCTCAAGGAGATATTGTTGAACTATTTGTGGTAGCTATTGGACCTGCACCTTGTGGCAACAGCGTTTCAGGAAGTCAAAGCTGTACGCCAGAAATGTGTCCAAATACACCACCACTGATTAATGATATTAATGATCCTTATTGTGAAAATGATATTTCAGTAATCAAATTCAATGGGGTTCCAAATACTGGAACATTTAGCGGTGCTGGAATTGATCCAGATGGAACATTCCACCCAGATGTATTACCAGTTGGCCTGAATCCAATAACTTATTCTTACACTGATAATATCGGTTGTTTACAATCCACCACTGTTGATGTTGAAGTTATTGGTCTATTGATTCCACCAGATGTAGTCTGTGGATTGAGTTCGCAAAACTCGGTAACTTTTAATTGGTCACACCCAGATCCGGGAGTAACCGAATATTTATTTACCATAGGTATCAATGGACCTCCGACTGGTACGCCGATCTTGACTTCGATCCAAACTTATGAAGTAACAGGATTAAATGCTGGCGACATCGTTACGATCTCGATAGCAGCAGTCGGTATCAATGCTTGTGGAAATAGCGTGACAGTAGAACTGGATTGTGTCGCTGATAATTGTCAGTCCAACCCTCCTACTCTACCAATTGATCCTTTATATTGTGTGAATGATTCCCCTGTACAATTGGTGGCAAGTGATGGAGCAGGTACTTACTCTGGTAGCCCCGGTGTAAGTGCGAGTGGAATGTGGAGCCCTGCTACCGCAGGTGTCGGACCACACTCGATCACTTATTTGTATGTTGATGCATTTGGTTGTGACCAAACCGTAACTGTCATGACAGAGGTAGTGGATTTCATTCCTGCCCCACAGGTAGTTTGCCTTGGTGCTACGACCAACTCGGTTACTTTTGAGATCACCAGTGCTGCTACTGATTTTGAATATACCTACTCTGTAAATACGATTCCTGAAGGAACGACCTACAGTACGAATAATACCACCATTGTCATCTCACCATTGAACGTAAACGATATTGTTGATATCTCCGTAATTGCGATTGGTGCAGCTCCTTGTGGAAATAGCGATCCTGGAACAGCGCAATGTCAAGCTCAAGACTGTCCAGTAAATCCTGCTAGTATTCTAAATCTAAATGCAGAATATTGTATAACGGAAACAGGTATCCTCTTAAATGCTGATCCTCCGGGTGGTGTTTTCAGTGTAGATGCAACTCCAATTGCGGGGCCATTTAATCCTGCTGATTATACCGTCGGTGTTCATACCATTTCTTATGTCTTTACAGAAACAAATGGTTGTACTCGTACCGCTACTGAAATGACTGAGATCATTGGTCTTCCTGTTGGTCCAGATGTAACTTGTATTGCTTCTACGACCAACTCTGTAACTTTTGACTGGCCAGATTATCCGGGTGCAACGGGATACACTTACACTTATACGGTAGATGCTGGTCCGGTTCAAGGTCCTTTCTCGGTAGCAGTAAGTGAAGCGCCAATTACTGGACTATCGGTCAATCAAACGGTAGAAATCTCGGTAATTGCAACGGGTATGAGTCCATGTAATATGAGCTTGGAGACCATCGCTCAGTGTGATACCGAGCCTTGTCCGATTAATCCTCCGACCATTATGAATGTTGCGGCGGAATATTGTATCACAGAATCAGGAATTATTTTGATGGCCAACCCTGCTGGTGGTGTATTCGATGTAGATGCGACTCCAATCGTTGGACCATTTAATCCTTCTGATTATACCGCAGGTCCACACACCATTGGTTATACTTTCACAGATGCCGATGGATGTCCTCAGACCACAAGTGTGCCTACCACTATAGTAGACCCACCAATTGGCCCAGGAGTTACCTGTCAAATGCAGACGACTAATTCTGTTACTTTTGGATGGCCTGCCTATCCTGGTGCTACCGGTTATACTTATACTTACACCGTAAACAGTGGTCCGGTACAAGGTCCATTTACCATAACTGCTACAGATATTGAAATCACTGGTTTATTAGCAAATGATGTGGTGGATATCTCTATAGTAGCTATAGGATTATCGCCTTGTACACAAAGCATGGAATCTACCGCTCAATGTGTTGCAAGAGATTGTGGTGTAGTACTGGCCATTGATCCAGTAATTGATTTCTGTCTAGACGGTACCTCTACTCCAGTGACCTTAAATGTGGTCATAACGAATACGAATAATACAGGTACTGGTTCTTGGTCTGGCCCATGTTTGACTGGACCGAATAATGATATTTTTGATGCTACCCTTTGTGCTATGTCGGGTATTCAAAATATCACCTATTCCTATAGCGAAGATGGTTGTGACTACTCGGATGTAATACAAATCAATGTATTTGCTCCACCAGTGGCGGAAGCTGGAAATATGGTGGAACTAGATTGTCAAGATCCTACCAAACCATTGGATGGTACAGGATCGTCTTTCGATACTGGAACAACTTATCTATGGACGGGACCAGCACCTGGAAGTATCGTAAGTGGAGCGACCACTTTGATGCCTGAGGTAAATATGATTGGAATGTATACTCTAACGGTGACCAGTCCGCAAGGATGTACCGCTACCGATAATGTGATGGTTACTCAGAATGGTGATCTACCAGTAGTCACGCCATTACCTGCTGATCCAATCACTTGTAAAGTTCCTTCTATCTCTACCCTTTCGGTTATTAGTGTTCCGAATATCAATGTAGAGTATACTTGGACTGGCCCTGGCATTACGGTTGGTGTAAATGATAAGGACGT
Source organism: uncultured Saprospiraceae bacterium (assembly GCA_964419315.1). GTDB lineage: Bacteria > Bacteroidota > Bacteroidia > Chitinophagales > Saprospiraceae > CALLVY01. Next base: position 5,585 of record CAYQRA010000182.1, read on the forward strand.
TAGCCCACAAGTTACAGAGCCCGGTATTTATACCGTAGTGGTTCTTAATAATGCGACGGGTTGTGAATCTCTTCCAGTAATCATCAATGTAGATGATATTAGAGGAAATCCACAAGTGATTTTAACCAATCCTTTGGATACTATCGATTGTTTAACGCTTAATCTTACTTTTGATATCTGTACGCCTCAACCGGGCTTTGATAATACCAACTGGACTTATCTGTGGACCTTTGGAGGAATGCCAATTACTGGTGGAGACCAATGTTCTATTACTGTGGAAACTCCGGGTGGTATTTATACTTATACGATTACCGATACCATCTCGGGTTGTGTATCTCAAGGTACCGTTGAAGCAATTGACATCATGGCTTTCCCATTGGCAGATGCTGGGGATGACGGTGTTTTAGATTGTCAGACTGATCTTGTCGAGCTTGGTGGTCCTGGTACTCAGCAAGGTCCGAATATCGTTTACGAATGGTCTGGTCTTGGAATCGTGGGTGACAATACCCTACCAATGATTAATGTAAATCAAGCGGGAACTTTTACTCTTACCGTAACGGATACGATTTCTAATTGTGCCAATTCATCTGAAGCAGTGGTAATATTAGATGAAGATAATCCAAGTGCTGATGGAGGCCCTGATCAAGAATTAGATTGTGATTTCACACCGATTGATTTGAATGGTGGTGGCTCCGTAGGAACGGGTTCTATCATTTACCAATGGATTGATCCAGTGGGAACTGATTTGGGACAAAATCCGATCATTCAGGTGGATGAACCGGGAGTATATGTATTAGCAATTGAAGACATTGATAATGGTTGTGTGGATACGGCTTATGTCTTGGTGACTCCAAATTCGGATGCTCCTCAAGATGCGATTGTTGACATTCAAGATCCAGAGTGTTTTGGAGATACGGATGGTTTTATCAATATCGTCAATATGGTCGGAGGAACACCTCCTTACCTTTACTCCTTCGATGGACAAGCACTGACAACCAATCCATTTATCACGAATCTACCTCCGGGCAATTACCCAATTGAGGTGGAAGATTCAGAAGGTTGTACTTGGACTACCGAGATCACAATTGATGCTCCTGAAGAAATTGGCCTTGGTCTAGGAATAGACATTGACATTCAAATGGGAGAAGATCTCATTATTGATGCCGGCATTAATTTGAACGATGGAGAAATTGATACCCTCATCTGGACGCCATTTGATAGTCTGAATTGCTTAGATGATATTTGTCGCTCTATCAGAGTTGAAGATTTATTCCTAACGACCAATGTGAGTGCTACCGTAATTGACACCAATGGATGTTCGGCTACGGATAATTTACTGGTTAGGGTTAAGAAAGATCGCAATGTCTTTATTCCTAATGGATTTACACCAGATGACGATGGTACAAATGATTTTGCCAATATCTTCACGGGAACAGGTGTGGAACGAATTAATTACTTCTACATTTATGACCGTTGGGGAGAAACCGTCTACCAATCCAATAACTTTGAACCTAATTTACCTAAAGGTGGTTGGGACGGTAAGTTAAAAGGAGTAACCATGAATCCTGCGGTATTTGTATACCAAGCAGAAGTACTCTTTATTGATGGCCATGTAGAACTCTATACTGGAGATATCACTTTGATGAGATAAGCAAAGTCTGACCTAAAAAAAAGCCTCCTGGATTCATTTCCGGGAGGCTTTTTTTATGGAGTCGTTTTTTAGATTCCGCGATTAGCTTTGACTAAATGCGCATTAGCTCCAAAGTGGATCAGGATATACTTCTTCCTTATTTAAGCCCAGTAAAGCAGTTTGAACAGTCGCTTTATCTTCTTTATAAGTGACACCGTACCATTTTTCTTTGGAAGGTAAAACCGCTACTTTCATTAATCCTTTTTCCATCAAATCATTGACGACTAATGGAATGTAAAACTCTGCTCTTGGATCGTCTTTATGAGCTGCTGCAAATCGGATAAAGTGCTCGCGAATGGATTCAAAAATAGAAGGATGAAAACCCCACAAGTTCATGGAAACTAGGGAAGCTTCTGGCAAGGCCACTTTCTCTTCCGACAGTTCAAAATAAACTTGGCCATCAATTCGCTCGATCTTATGTCTTTCGACCACCGTTTCTAAAAAATTATTTTCATCCATGGCACAAACGCCACGAGAAACAGAACCATTATCCGATAAGGTTTTGGCCAATTCAAACCCAACCATCGCTGCGTGATCTGGAGCCGCCAAATCTCTTAAAAAGTCGCCAACCATCTGCAAAGAAGTAACGCCATAATAATCATCTGCATTGACCACCGCAAAAGGTTCGTTGATCACATCAGCAGCGACTAAAACCGCATGGGCGGTTCCCCAAGGTTTTTCTCGATGAATCTTTTCGGTCATTCCAGGAACAGGAGTATCCACTTCTTGAAAAGCAAAAACGACTTCTATTTTGTCTGCAAATTTATTGGTGATTTTCTCTTGAAAGTCTTTGGAAAAACTTTCTCGAATAATAAAAACGACTTTACCAAAGCCCGCTCGCAAGGCATCATAGACCGAATAGTCCATGATCGTTTCCTGAGAAGGCCCAACGCCGTCTAATTGTTTTAAACTTCCGTAGCGGCTTCCCATTCCGGCCGCTAGTACCATGAGTGTTGGTTTCATATTCTAAGGTGATTTATTGTTTCAAAAAAAGTAAATAAGGTTGAAAAAAGTAAGCCATTTTTCAACGATACCAAATGGAGTAATTCGGAAATAATTTTCCACCACGGAGCCAATAAAAAAGCTAAACTTAGTAGTTTTATGGAGGAGGCTCGCTGGTCTAGTTTTTCCAAAATAGGCTGAATACCAAGTGCAGTCCTACACAGTACCTGACAACATCGATATCAAAAGCCTCGCAAGTTAAAATTTTTGTATATATTTCGAAGAAGATTGACGCTATTTCTAGGTTAATAACATTTTACTACAAAACGAACATCATGAAACTAACTACCCTCGACTGGTCCATTGTCGCACTTTACTTCTTATTTGTTTTAGTCGTCGGTCTAATCGTCTCGAGAAGGTCAAATTCCACTTTGAGCGATTATTTCCTTTCTGGTCGTAATATGCCTTGGTGGTTATTGGGCATTTCTATGGTTGCCACCACTTTCTCGGCAGATACCCCCAATTTGGTAACGGGCTTGGTACGGGTGGATGGAGTTGCCGGAAACTGGGTCTGGTGGGCGTTCTTGCTCACGGGAATGCTGACGGTTTTTGTTTATGCCAAATTGTGGCGAAGATCGATGGTCGTTACGGATATTGAGTTTTACGAATTGAGATATAGCGGTCCCGCAGCTGCCTTTTTAAGAGGATTTCGAGCCCTTTATTTGGGGCTAATCTTTAATGTCCTCGTGATGGGAGCGGTTTCATTAGCTGCGGTGAAATTTGGAGAAATTGTATTGGATATGCCGGGCTGGCAAACGCTTTTGATTGCCGGGTCTATTACCGTGCTTTATAGCACTATTGGTGGTTTGAGAGCGATCTTAGTAACTGATTTTGTTCAGTTTGTATTGGCCATGATTGGTGCTTTATGGGCTTGTTATTATGTGGTCAATTTGGAAGAAGTGGGCGGACTGACGGCTCTCTTGAGTCATGAAAACGTTATTCCCAAAACCAACTTACTTCCAGATTTCTCAGATCCCTCTATTTTTATTCCGATTCTAATCGTTCCACTTGCGGTCCAATGGTGGGCCTCTTACTATCCGGGGGCCGAGCCCGGCGGTGGCGGATATATCGCGCAAAGGATGTTTTCCGCCAAAGATGAGAAAAATGCAGTTGGTGCTACCCTACTTTTTAATATTGCCCATTATGCCCTACGACCTTGGCCTTGGATTTTGATCGCCCTTGCTTCTTTGGTAGTTTTTCCTGAACTCTCAGATATCCAAGAGGTTTTCCCCAATCTATCAGAAGATAAACTTGGAGAAGATGTAGCTTATCCAGCAATGCTCACTTATCTACCGCCTGGTTTATTGGGGCTAGTGGCTGCATCTTTAATTGCCGCTTTTATGTCTACTATTTCCACCCAATTGAATTTGGGTTCGTCGTATTTGGTCAATGACTTTTACCAAAGATTCATTCAACCTGACGCGACCGAAAAAGAGTTGTATAGAGCAGCACAGGTTTTTACTCTTATTTCTGCGATCTTGGGTCTGAGCTTAGGTTTGATCTTGACAGATGCAACGCAGGCTTTTAATATTTTACTACTCCTTGGAGCGGGTACCGGATTGGTTTATATTCTACGTTGGTTTTGGTGGCGGATCAATGCAATGACGGAAATTGTAGCCATGGTGGCTTCTTTGATTATCGCCAGTTTCTTTGCTGTGGCCAATCATGGTCTAGAAGCTTGGCAAACGATTAGCATTAGTGCTTTATTGACTACTTTCTCTTGGGTCGCTGCGGCCTACTATACTCCACCAACAGATGATGCCACTTTGCGCAAATTTTATAAGTTGATTCAGCCTGGCGGAAATGGTTGGGATCCAGTAATCGAAAAAGCGCAGTCTGAAGGAATCGAATTGGTAAAAAATCAAGGACGACTTCCTTTGGAAATTCTATGTATGCTTGTTGCTTGTATAACGGTTTATGCTGCGCTATTTGCGACTGGAAATTGGATTTATGGAAATACTTTTATTGCGGGAATGTTAAGTTTACTGAGTCTGGGAGGTGGATTATTTTTATTTAAAGCTTGGGAACGTTTGCAGATTAGTGGGGGGTAGGTGTTAGGGATTAAGTATTAAGTATTAGGTATTAGGTTTTAGGTTTTAGGTTTT
>CAYQRA010000183.1:0-10322 GCA_964419315.1 uncultured Saprospiraceae bacterium
ATGATAACGGGCCTCAATATTTTTAGGATTGAGTTTTAATGTTTTCTTGAGATAGGCTCCAGCTTGTTTTTCCTGATTGTTAAAACAGGTCGCGGAGATCATTCCCAACTTAAAATTGACTTCTTCTAAGTTTGGATTGAGGGAGTTTATTTTTTCATAATAACTCTTGGCCAAAAGCAAATCATTTTTGTTTTCGGCCTCCTTAGCGAGTAACTGATATTTATCCACCTCTTCCCAATTGGCAGTGGCATTTGTTTCTATCAAGTCAGGAACGTTCTGACTTGGCTCTTCTTCTGGTTCTGTAGGCAAAGGACTTTGCTGCGGAGCACTCGCTGAAAGCTCGTCTAGAGAGAGTTCCTCCTCATCATCAAAGATGGACTGTAAAATATCAAAGCTTTTTTTCTTATCTCCCTTCTCGTTATTCTCACTCTTCTCTTCCGCCACTAGGGAGTTTTCTTCCTCTGCCACTTCCTCTAGCATTTCATCCAAATCTTGATTGAATTCAATTTTAATCTCTTCGGAAGGAATGGTTTTTTCAGCCTCGATTTCGATTGCTGAATCAGTCGTTGGATTAGTTACGGCATTAAGAATTTCTTCGGTAATAGTACTTTCTACTTTCGTAGGGATAGGAGCAGATTCTTGGTGAACTTTAAAGCCTTGTGAAGGACTTTCAATGGAAGGCGTATTTCCCAAGCTCGGTGCAGAAGAGCCTAATAAATCCATTCCCGGAATGTCTTCCAATTGAATATCATTGGGGATTATTTCTGCATTCTCCTCTGGGAATTCTTCCTCCACTGGACTAGCCAGTATTTCTTCTGAATCTTTGGCAGAATTGGGGATACTCGCAGGATGTCCTGATTCGGACTGGGCAGAATATTTGTCTAAGAAAGCTTGGTAGGTAGGCTGGTCTGCATAGTTTTGAAAAAATGCTTGATATTGACCTTTGCGGAGCAAAGCATATTCCCAATAATCAGCTTCCCTTAAAAAGCGTAGAAATTCTCCTATCTGAGTGGACACTCCTCTGGTGATTTTTAAGTTTTCTTCGATCAATGCCTTTTGATCTCCTTCTGCTCGTCTTACTTCATTTCTTTGATTGAGGTATTCTTCTTGCCAGTGATTCATGTACTTGATGATCTGTCCAATGCGATCAAAAGTAGTCGGAACTTTTTCGAATGGATCTTCTGTATTATTGGTATAATAGCCATCGGTAACAATCACTTGTATCTGTCCCGTTTTTATTTTTTCGGGCAAAAATTGACCAATATTATGCATGCCATTTAGGGACTTCAAAGAGTTATCACTCACCAATAAAACAATCGGTTTATTGACTTTGCTCAAGCGTTGATTAAAATCCAGATCTTCTTTTTTATCGGTGCAAACCAAGTGCTCAAATTTAAAACCAGACAACCTCAACTCCCGTTCGATTTCATGAGCAGTGATTTCATTAGCCTTATAATAGGCAAGTACAATTTGATTGGTCATTTAAATGCTTTTACTTTACAATATAGTAAGGGATAATTTTAACCTAGAGGTTTATTTCTCCGCAATTAAGTCATTGACGATTTGGTCAAACTCTTCGACAAAAGTCTTGTATTCGGTTGTTGCTGGGCCAGAAAAACCAGTGTGAATCTTCCGTACTCGATTTTCTCGATCAATAAATAAAAGAGTCGGGTAGCTGATGACTTCATTCAGCATCGGTAATGCTTCAGAAGCTGCTGTTTTATCCGAATGCCCCGCATGGACAATTTCATAATCAATATCAAATTTATCTTTAAAGGTATTGATGGTTTTAAAGACTTTCTTTTTCTCTTTATGTCGCTCAAAAGCTAGTGATACTACCGCCAAATCTGGGTGCGGATTATTTGTCAAATAATCGTTTAAGAATAAGGTTTCATCTCTACAGTTGGGACACCAAGTTCCCATGATTTGAACCAGTTTAACTTTATTCTTATAAGCATCGTCTTCCAGCGAAATTATTTTTCCTTGTGGGTTAGAAAATTCAAAAGCAAATTCATTATAACCATCCTTAAGTTTGGTGATGTGGAGTGGATTACGCAATTTAAATTTTTCATTTTTTACGGCTTTCCAAGTTGTCTTAAAATGACTGCCAGAACGGAAGGTACCCACGATGGAACTGTCTGCTAATATTTTTCCCGAAAACAAAAAAGCATGTGCTCCGTCAAAACAAGACAAGTATAATTTGTCCTCTTGTACCGTACCTTCTAAAAAACGATAATCCCCAGTTTCTGTTACAAAGGTGCCCAATAGACGATTGCCCTGTTGGGTAAATTCTCCAATCGCTTGATAGGGGTCATCAGAGTCCAAACCAAAGGTCGCTTCCCAACGACCACTGACGTCCATGGAGGGAGGTTTGGAGGACATGGTGAATCTATGATTTTTTCCTTGTCTGGCTCGAAAAGGAATACTATAATTTTTACGATTCGTGGCTACAAACTCACCATTCATAATGCCCTCTTCAAAGACCGCTTTGATATAAGATTCGTATACCGGAAAATGAACCATCAGCGTGTCTTTCCCCGTTGCTCTATCTCGACCAATAGTGATGTCTTCCATTCGGATTCTTTCATCGCCATTGAGTATTTCGATGATGACATCCTTATCGTTTTTATAGATGACTTCGAAGACAAAAGGAAGGACTTCCTCTGAAATCTCCTCGACATTTCTAATGATGTCTTCGTCCCGATCCTTATCGCTATCACGAGGAACGATTTTCCTTGGAACGAGTTCCAATTCTGCTCGCCAGGACCCCGGTGCGATGCTATCGTATTTATTGTCCATAACTAAGCAACCCGAAATTAGGAATAGCATCAGGCTCCAAGTTAGTATAGGAAAGATTTTCTTCATGGTATTATAAGATGATTTGTTGATTATCAGTTGTTTACTGATTAAATCCAAATTTAATGGATTATTTTACAATTTAGAAAAAAGGCCCGAAATACTTTTTGTATTTCGGGCTTAGATTCTTTTTCTTCGTTAAATATCGCTTTTGTAGGCTCTTTCCAAAGGATTTTATTTTTACAAGTAGGTGAAATATGGAAAATAGAGTCAGCCTTCAGCATGGAAGCTCAATATTTAAAACCATTTTTCTAAACATTAGTTCGATTTTTCTCCCACAAAGTGATCTTCTTTATGTTTGAAGAGTACATTGAAGGTGGTCAAACTGCCATAAATTCGAGTGATGTATTGTTGCAAATTGATTTTGTCCGTCTCTGCCAAGACTTTACTTGCATTGATTCTTTGCTCCATCACTCGCAGGCGATCTCTAACCATCACTATTTTATGAAAAAAGGTATCGATGGGCACTTCTTTGCTTTTTATGCTGTCATCTGCACTTTTTATAATCAGTGTTCCTCCTTTCCATCGGTCATTTATCGGAATGACTTCGCTGATGTCGGACCAAGCTTTAAGAATTTTCATTAAGGATTTTTCTGCAGCGGAAAAACTGATTTCTTCAACTGGTGGAATGTGTTCGATGATTTCCAGATTAGCAAAGTTTTTACCTAATTCCTTGATCCCAAATTGTACAAAGCATATTTCATAGGCCACTGCTCTCAATTTGATCACCACCCCAACTCCGAAGGCTGGGTGTTTTACTCTTGATCCTATTCCTAAAACTTGAGTTTCTACCATTTTATGTTCATTTTTTGTCAGAAAAAATAAAAATTGGATTGTACTTAATCGCTGGCAATACCGAGATGGTATTGGCAATAAGCCTTTCTAAATTAACGGTTTTGACTCCTAAATGTTACAAGAAGAGAATAGAGAAATAAGGGATAAGGTAGAGATTGGGTAGGAGAGGTTTTGAGTACCAAGGCCTTGTTTTACCAGCAACCTAGTGCATTCATTTATTTGCAGAGGCAGCCTGTGTTTAATCCACAAGCTGCCTCTGAAAACTTAACCTTGCGGGTGAACGGCTTTGTAGTTTTCTTTTTCGCGGAGCTCGGAGACCCCTTGCTCTTCGGTCAAAAACTTAGTCGGGATGCTTTTGGTGAAATTCATCCCAGGGACAAAGACTTCAAAATGCAAATGAGGGCCACTTGACCAACCAGTATTGCCACTATATCCAATGTGTTGGCCTGCTTTTATTTTTTGACCGGGTACCACATCACTTCCATTGTATTTTAGATGAATATAGTTCGCCATCGTTCCATCTTCATGACAAATCACAATATGATTGGACAGTCCTTTACAGCGAGAACTTTTACAACCAGTATTAGAATTTTCCTTTACCGAAACTACCGTACCACCACGTGCTGCATAGACTTTGGTTCCAATGTCTAAATCAAAATCGAGGCAATATAATCCCCGATGGGAAAAGCTACCGTTATATCCTTGCGTGATGGTGGCACTGGTGCCGTTTCGGAAGGGCAACAAATAAGCAAAATCATCATCGTGTTTGGCATTGATATCTCCGACAACATAGGTGAATTCATATTCATAGCGACTGTCTTTTCGAGGATTGATCGGAGTAATGGTCAAAACCTTCATCGGTTCATCTCCAACGGGAATGACCACTTGATGAGGCAAAGTTTGATCAGTCCTTACATTATTTTTGATTTTGAGATTCATCTCAATGGTAAGCGGGGCATGGCCATTATTCTGTGCATATAATTCGGTACCGCCCGTTCTGAGAGGAAGTTCAATCAATTCCAATTCTTCTGTTTGAGCGGAAAGGTTTAATATACAGAGAAGGAGTAGGAGCTTGGATATGAAAAATTTCATAGGATTGATTGTTTTTGATATTGTTATTATTTAGGGGCTTTTGATAGGATACAGCAATTTTCAAACCGATAAATCAGCCAAGATATTGTCAGAAGAAGCTAATTTACCACTAAGCCTTTATTTACGAAAAAAAAATCCGCCTATCTTTTTAGATACGCGGATTTTTTAACTTTTTTTTAGCAAAATTATTGCAAGATAAGCTGTTGGCTATATCGTTGGGTTTTACTTTGTATGCTAATTTGATAAGTTCCTTTGGCCAAGTTTTGCAAATCCAACTGTTGCTGTTGGACGCCTTTTTCCAATTCGATGGCCTTCAAAAGTCGACCGTCCAAACTCCTAAGCTCTAAAGTGCTTTGTCCTTTTAGCTCCTCTGGAATGGCTACTTGGACTGGCCCATTGCTTGGGTTCGGGAAAACTTTCAAAGTTTCATTAACAAGTTTTGGAGCTTCGGTAGCGACAACCGTCGCAAGCGATAAATCCCAAATTCCACGACCATAGGTTCCAAATCGGGCAGTTTGAGCTTCTTCTAGGTATTCTACACTCCAATAAGTTTGGTTTGGGGTGCAAGGAGTCGCTAAATCATACCACATCTGATCTGCTTGGTTAAATACATAGGGTCCAGCTTCGGTAGCTGCAAAAATTTGCGAATCATCTTCATTGCCATCCAACTCAAAAACCAAAGTATACGGCAAACCACCATTCATAGGGACAAAAGAAAACCCATTATTATTAGAGACATAAACCGCAGGATTACTATAGCCAGAGCCACCAAAGTAAACGGTATTTTCATCCACCTCAGAAGGGTGAATGGCAGCACCATATAGATAGTGAGCTCCTGCAAGAAATTCAGGGTTTTGATCGAAGGTCTCTCCGCCATCGGTGGAGTAGAAAAAACGACCATTAGTGGTAGAAACATACCAATGATCTGGATTGATCGGAGAGAAAGCAATATAGGATATTTCTCCTCCTACAGAATTGGAGTAAAAGTCATAATGGTGCGTCTCTTGGGTGATTTCGTAAACGCCTTGATTTTCCTCAATGCTGAGTTTGATGAGGTAAGAACCAGTTCCACCGGAAGCATTTCCTCCAGCTAGGTAGACTTCGTTTTTGCTAGGATCTGGGCCGGTGACCAATGGCGGAATCCATACTGTTTCATTGGCGGAATCCAAGGTCCATCCCGCTACATTCCCTCCGTTGATCGGGTCAGAATAATAAGAAATAGAACCGCCTGGATAAACCATCCACATTCTTTTTCCATTTTCTGAAAAAGCAATATGCCCATAATCTCCAGAAATGACTTGATCAAATTTTAGGGCCTTTTCGGTATTAGAGCTGGTCGCTCGTTGAAATCCTTGATCTTGTGAACCGGCATAGATGGTTTTGTTATTCGTTGGATCAGTGACGACATCATAATATTGACTGACATTGAGCCCAGACATTCCAATGTTCTTATTATTGACGGTTTCATTGGAGGATATACTAAGTCCACCATGGTTACTGATGGTTATATAATCCGTACCATTGGCATCTATGATTTCGTTGAAGTGCATGATATCAGCATGTAATTTATTCGCTACATCGCTATAATAGGCTCCCCAAGTATTGATTTTGTTAAATAGTATTCCACCATCGGTACTTCGATAGCATTCTACTTCTCCATACAGCAATAGATCTGGATTTTGCTGGGTGACATACATACCGACTTCCCAAGGTCGAGTGGGTAAAACACCTCTTTGTTCCCAGGTTTCTCCAAAGTCATTAGACACCCAAACCCGAAGATTTCTGTCGTAAGTATATAAACGACTTGTGCCATCTACATCAACGGCGGTAACATTGGTCGGAGCGTTTTGATTGGTTCCATAACGCACTTCATCAAACGAAAATTTAAAACTAAAATCTCCCATCTCCGATAGGTGGTAAACATTCGTTGTCGTATTGTTAGTCTGAAAAAAGACCAGTTGATTGCTGCCTTTGATTCGGTCCATATCTAGGTTTCTCCAATCGGTGGTTCCTGCAAAGGTGTGGACTACAGAGAAATTTTCTCCCAAGTCTGTTGACTCATATAAGGAAAGGTCTGAGAAAGTGAAATTTTGCGAAATCAAATAAATAACGGGTGCTCCATTGACCATCGTGACTGCTCCTTTGCGGATTTCCCCATTATTAACCGAGACTCCTTCGCAGAGTTTCCAAGTAAGACCATCATCATCCGAATAGTGAGGTAATCTACCAATGATGGAGATCAAACGTCGGCCATTAGGAGTGGGAATCAATTCTAGAAAACGAGTGCTAAAACGCAAGTCATGATTTTGGGCAATCCAGTCTTCTCCATAAATATTACCTTTCCAAAGAGAGCCTCCACCAGATACCGCAAAGATCGTTTCGGTAGCAGGTTCTATTGCGGTAACTAATATATTTCCGGCCTGGTTCGAAGAACCACGTTCTCGCCATTGGCCTCTGATTGATCCATTGGAGAAGTTGGTGTATTCACAATCTCCGGAGCGACTAGCGGCCGCCTGTCTTTGGCGAAGCTTGGTTTCGTATTTTTTAAAAGTGGTTTCACTTTCTAGGTTTTTCCAATCTGTCCCCGGTGCTGTTTGGTGCATGCTTTCGATCCAAGCTGCTCGCTTGTCTTGATTTTCCCCTTCTTCCGCATTTTCAAAGATAGTAGTTCCATTCGTTGGAGCTGGGAAGGTGTTTTCAATGGATCTTTCTGTTTTCATAAAATAGAAAGTGATGGCACCTAAGAGCATTGCGGTGGAGATCAGTTTAAATTTCATTTGTTGATTGTTTTTATTTTCAAAAATCAAAGCAAGACTTACTGAGGGTGATAATCATCATCCCAGTTTCGAACATTTGGTTCCCCCAATTTACCAACACTTTTGGCAACTAGCATGGAAACAGTGGCATCACCTGTGACATTGACTACTGTCCGACACATATCAAGTGGTCTGTCTACCGCAAAAATCAAAGCAAGTCCAAATTCAGGAACACCAATGGCTCCCAATACGATGACCAACATGACCATACCTGCACCGGGTACAGCTGCCGATCCAATGGAGGCAAGGGTAGCCGTAAACACGATGGTTAGTTGATCATAAAAGGTCAGGTCAATTCCAAAAGCTTGAGCGATGAATACGGCTGCAACAGCTTGGTAGAGACTCGTACCATCCATATTTACGGTAGCTCCGATTGGCAATACAAAACTGGTGACCTCCCGATCCACACCTAGATGTTCCTCTACACGTTCCATCGTGACGGGCAAAGTAGCGGCACTAGAACTGGTAGAAAAAGCCAATAATTGAGCAGGGGAGATGCCTTTAAAGAAAAAGCCATAATCCGTTCCAGTATACAATCTGACGAGTAAAGGATAAAACAAGAAAGTCATGATTCCCAAGCCAAGAACGACACAGGCGGAGTATTGAATAAGCGCAGAAAAGATATCCCAATTTGGGGCATCTACAATTAGTGCGGCCAGAAGGGCGAAGACTCCATAGGGCGCAGCCAGCATGATTAGGTCAATAAGTTTTAAGATGACTTCATTGAGGCTATCGAAAAAATCTTTGACAGGTTTTGCTTTTTCTGGGGGGATGAGAATCAAGCCTATTCCAAAGAAAACCACAAAGAAAATTACCTGTAACATATTGCGATTGGAAGAGGCCGCTTGGAAGATATTGCTTGGAACTAGATCTACCAAAGCTTGCAAAGGGCCTTGGCTTTTTTGACTAGTAGCGGCATCTATTTTTGATTGTGCTTTTCCGGTAAAACCATCGACCAATTCTTTACGGGTTTTTTCGCTGATACTATTGCCGGGTTGCCAAACATTAACAATGAGCAAGCCTAAAGAAACGGCAACGACGGTGGTGAGGACATAAATACCAATCGTCCGTCCTCCCATTTGTGACAATTTGGAGATGTCTTGTAAGTCAGAAATTCCTTTGATTAACGAAGCGATGATCAGGGGAATGGCAATCAGTTTGAGGAGGTTGATAAATATCGTCCCAAAGGGTTTGATCCAATCTTTGGTAAACTGCTCCATACCTGTGGATACCGCAAGGATACCAAAAAGGATACCTGCGGCCATTCCAATTAGAATTTGCCAATGGAGGGCTAATTTTCTCATCTGGTTTCTTTTTTGAATAAAGTCTAAGAATATTTGATTTTTCTCAAGCGACAAAATAGGAATTTAAGCTTAGAATCTGTGAATTTTTGATTGAAACCCTATTCTACTGAACACTAATTTTATTTAATGTGTAATCTTCTCCTTTTAAAGGTTTTAGTTTTTTAGCGATCCATCTGGAAACTCTAGCCAGCTCAATGACAAATTCGGAGAAGGAAAAAATATTTTCAAATAAAATTTCGCATCCTTTGTTGAACATTGATTTTGCTGGTGTTGAATAGATCAAATGCTTTGCATTTTTATGTTTAAAAGTCTTCATTTTTTGTGCTTTGTCTTCAAAATGAACAATTCCTTTTTGGATGGCCATCAGATAGATTATTGTTAAAGCACCAAACATTAAATCTACTTTATGTCCTCCTTCCACTTGCAAATCTTCCAAGTTAAATCCGCTAGATTTTAAGTGTTTAAAACACACTTCTATTTTATACCGTTTTCGATAAAGAAAAGATGCTTTTGGAATATCTTCCATATTGGTCATAATATAAATGTACTCTGCTTTACCTCTTGGACTATCGTTTTCAAAAACAGCCAATTTTACGATATAATCTGATTGTAAAACGGCTTCCACACTATCTAATCCTGTCCAAGACAAATACCGATGAATAATTTTTAATCCCAGTTTTCGATCTTTAATTTTGCCGCGATGCCAAAGTTCTAATTTGAAATTTGCACGAATACGCATTACGAAATTGATTTCTCTTTTTTCTAGCCCTCTCAACCAAGAATAACCAATGAATTCACGGTCTCCAGCTATATATAATTCGGGCAATTCCACCTCACTAAAGCTCCACCATTTTAATAATTGATCTACTAAATACAGCCGTTCTTTGCTGTTGCTATTTCCTTTCTTCTCCAAATCTTTCCAAACTAAAGGAATAAATACGTCTTTATAAAGTAAGCCGATTACCAGTAAATTAATCTTCCGTTTTCCAAACTCCCAATTCGTTCGATCCAATAGTAAATAGCACTCTTTATTCTCGCACAATGTTTTTATTACCAACAAACAAATGCCTCGTAAAATCTGTAAGGAATTACCCGTTTGAAAAAACCTAATCAAGCGACTATAAGCCGTTTCAAACTTTAAGGACTCCCCAAGAATTTTACTCATTCGTTTGGCACACTTATTCAGATTTGTACTTTGAACAGCCAAAATACAACAGCACAAAATCAAAAGTTGGCTTAATTTTTTCTGCGTGACTTCTGGGAAGTACTTTTGTAAGTCCTGAGAATTATTTAATTCTATCATAAGCGAATAAAAGATTTGTAGTGATCTCTTTTTATTCGCTTTTTTTATGCCAATTCCTTTTTATACTTTCATATTACTTTTTTTTAATGTTCAGTAGAATAAATTTTAGATTTACTTGAAGGAACTTATGCATATTATACTATTGACGATATGTTG
>CAYQRA010000184.1:0-10296 GCA_964419315.1 uncultured Saprospiraceae bacterium
TTAAATAGCCTTCCTCTCTTAGCTTGAATAAATTGTTTTCGCCACGAAATTGATTTTTTGCTATTTTGAATTTTAAAGTTGCCGCTCCGTCTAGGGGCGTATCGTACCCCAACCGGTATAGACAAATCTGTTGGTTTTTTATACTCGCTTCACATTTTTGAGCGAGTCTACCAGTTTCGATAATTTTCCATTGCCCTTTTTTTAAAGTCAATAAATTGGCTTCTTGAAAATCAGATTTTTCCAAATCTGCTAGATAGACTTCTTCCAGATAGCCAGGAGCTATTACAATTTTTCGTTGAATGATTTTTTTGACTTTTCCGGCTTGGATCAGTTTTTTGACTCGTTTATATCTGGCCATTTCTGCTTCCTGATCTTTGGTAGCATAATGATGAGCAGCGGAGCTGACTACTAGTTTGTGGACGATGATGTACTCCGAGGCTTCTTCTTGGTATTTTAAAACCCATTGGTTTTTGGATAGGTCTTTAAATTGGTTTTTTTGCTCACAAAATTTGATACTTTGTTTTTTCTTTAACCATCGGAAACCTCCTTTGGTTATCAAGACTTGTTCTGTGACCACTTGGTATAAGACGGCTATTTCTTTGGTGAATTTAGAGGTATCAAAAACAGAAATAGTATCAAAGTAAATGTTGTACTTGGGAGGAATTATTCTAAAATATTTATCGCTGGCTAATCGAACGTGTTCTCTGTTTTGCTTGCAGTTTGTTTTCTTTTGCAAATGAAGCGCTACCGTTTTTGAAGCTGTTTCGTAGTCTTTAAAAGTACTTTGTAAATCTTTTTCTGGAGGCTTTAGAAAAAGAAGTAGGAATAAGAAAGGGAGGATTTTTAACATTGGTTTTAGTTTTCTAGCAATCTAATAATAGTTAAGTCATCGCTTGGTTTTAATCCCCAGTTTTTTTCAATCCAATATACTTTTTTAAGAAGCATTTGTTGCTGGTGGCTTTCTCTTTGGTCTTGTAGTAAGAAATGGATTATATCTTCTTCCGAAACGTTTTTATACCTTTTATGATCAAATTTTTTAAAGGTATAAATCCCATCAGAGGCGATACTCAAATCTTGAATATGCTCTAAAGATAAGAATTGTTGTTGGGCAAACCAGTCTGGAAAACTTTCCTGTAAATGATACGCCAAGTAATCGGGTTTGTCGTTTTGATCAAAATCATACAAGGTGCCATTGTGAGCAATCAAGCCGTCGCCAATGATAATTATTTCTGCTTTCTTTTCCTTTGTATCGACCACTCCTAAAATCAGGGTAGTCAATAATTCTTCTGTTTCTAGACTCCATTGATTTTTGATTTGTTGCAATTGTACAAAGAGTTGACTCAAAAGGGATTTTAAGTCTTCTTGGATATTGGATTTTGTTGGGCGGATAAATTCTTGATAGAAGAATGCTTTGGCCATTTTTCTAAGCAGCTTTCCGAGGAGGATTGCGGCGAACTGACTTTCTGTTCCCATAGAACAACCATCCATGATGGCGATAAGGGTTTTATCGTTTTCCATTTGGGCAATTACAGAGAAGTCTTCATTGTGATTGGTGTGGAAGGTTCCAATGGTGGTGTATTGAAAGTGGCGCATTAAAAACCCAAACCACCAATAAAGTTAAAGAGTTCCTTCTCAATAGCATTCTTCACCCAATTGTATAAAAGTTATTTTCGGGATTTGCTTGCTTTTTTTACGCTAGAGGTGATTTGCTTAATATCTTTCGTTTTTAATTTATAAGACCAAAGTTTTGGGTAATCAGAATAAACAACTTTGCCAGTTTGTCCATTGACGATGTTGATTAAAGTTTTATTACAACTTTTAACGGATAGCAAATAGTAGAAGGATTTTTTGCTGTTTAAATACTTGTTGAGTAATTCTTCCTTTGTTACTTTTTTGTAGGGGAAGGGATAGTTTGCAAACAATTCGGATAAACTGAGCGAACCTTCTTTTCCGGAAAATGGATTGAAATCTACCAATACAAAATCCGGGATGTATAAGGTATCTCTTTTTAGTTTTGCAAGTTGCTCGTCTTTATATTTTTTTTGATAAAAGGCTTGTGCCTCGTTTTTTTTGAGTTTATCATTAACCTGCTTGACAAAATTAATAATCATCAGTTCATTCCAGTTTTTTAATTCTGCCTCATAATACATGTGCTCTGAAAATTCATTGTCTTTATTGCTTAAACCTGCGAATACTGTTTTGACATCTGGATGTAATTCCATCCGGGCAATTTCATACTGAAAAGGTTCCTCTTTTTTGTTTAGTTGAATAAAGGATAAGGATAAATAAAAATAAGGGCAGTATGATTTTTCATTTTGGATCGTAAAGCCACTTATGGAAAAAAGAGAATATTCGGATTGTCCTAGATAATCTTCTGCCTCTTCATAATCGACTACCAAGAGAGGAGTCATTTTCCAAACCTTATTCAGTTCTTCTGCCAAGATATCTAGATCATCATCTGGTCTGGCAATAAATACAGTGGTAGTGCTTTTAAATTCTTCTATTATCTCGGGTTTTTCGACTTTTGCTTTGTTGGAAAGTAGATTGTATCCAATGGCTGTTTGCGCATGATTAATTGCTAAGCAAAAGATATTGATAAGAGCGAATAGGATTAGTTTTTTCATATGCTTTTTGTTTTAAGTTGCCATCATAGGGAACCTGTCCGCTGCTCGGCGGACTTGCCCTGATTAAATAGCGATCTCCTTGTGAGTTTAATTCCTATTTAATCTTGGAGGTTTCCTTATATTTATATTTTGATAAGTTGTTTTTTTCCAGAGTCTTCCCTAAAAAAAGAGTACCTTTTTGTTTAAATGCGACTTCCAATAACAAATGCTTCAAGGAAGCAAGAAACGCTTTGGTAAAAGTAGTAAATAAAATTAAAGACCTAAATAGTGGAGCAAAACTATTTTGAGTTTATTTCAAAGCTGTCTAGCGGAATAGGATGAAAACTTGAGTGGATAAGGAGCAGGTTGGATTGAGCAAACTCCAATGGGGTTGTCCAAGATTAAGCGTTTCTCTTCTACAAAATCTTAGTTGATTAATTACCTTTGAAGCGAGGTGGAAACGTAGCCAGTATCCAATTTTTGAATTCTGGAAAAATGATTTCTGTAAGTCCAACCAAACCTTATTCCCCCTTCAATGTCTTGATGTCTGTAATCAATTGTCGAATAGAAGTTTTGTTCAAACCATTATAGATGCCTCGGATGTGTCTGTTTTTGTCAATCAAAACGAAGTTTTCGGTATGTAAAAATTCGTCTGCTTCTTTTTCTAAACCCAGATTTTCTTCGACAAAATAATCTTTTCTGCCGAGCTTATAAATCTCTTCTTGTGTACCCGTAACCAAATGCCAAGTTTTGGAATCGATGCCTTTTTTTTCTGCATAGCTTTTTAATACTGGAACGGAATCTCTTTCCGGGGTCACGGAGTGCGATAATAGTAAAACCTCTTCGTCGTCTAAAAATTCGTCTTGTAAAATCAACATATTATCTGTCATCTTTGGGCAGATACCCGGACAGATGGTAAAGAAAAAATCGGTCACATAAATCTTTCCAGCAAAGGTTTTTTCGGTAACGGTTTCGCCTTCCTGATTGTGCAATTGGAAAGGAGAAATCCGATGAAAATCTTTTAGACTGGCGTCTCCGGGAGAGATCCAATTTGGTGTAAAATTGGCTTCGTTATAATAGGGGAGACTAGCGACTCTACTATTGTTTGGAGTGCTTTCGCTGCAAGCCAAAAGGCTGAGTACTAAGAAAATATAAAGTAGGTTATTTTGCATTTTGAATTTTTTCATCTTCTAGTCCGAAACAGAGTGCGGTTTTCTTTAGTCCAAAAATTCTTCCTTCTCGAGCTTCATAATTGGCAAATAGATCTCCATTTTTTCTATAGCCTCGTTGGAGACCTTCTTCCTTTCCCATATTCAAATGAAGGACTTTAAAAAGTTCTCCAGTAGGATACCATTTTTTCTGCTCACCATGTGCCTTACCCAAACGATAGTTGAGATGGGAAATTAGAAGGTGAGTAGAGTCGTGAGACCAAGTTTTTTTCTCCCCGTGTAACTTTCCTTGATGATAATGAGCGATATGTTTGATTCGACCATCAGGAAACCAATCCTTGGCTTCGTTTTGCTTTTGGCCATTCAAGATTCCGAATTTTTTTATCAAAATACTATCCGGAGAATAGCGGAGCGCATATCCAGAAAAGCGTTTTCCATTCAACATCCAAAGGGAGACCTTATTTTGGTATTCAAGCTTTGCTTGATCAATGGTGATATTAGGTACTTCCAAGTTAGGAAGCTCCGCTGTTAATGATGGGACGACTTCTTTTTTGCCTTGTTCTATACAAGCGGTCAGGAATAAAAGGAAGAAAACGAAAACTAAGCTTATTCTCATTTGGCGTATTTATGAAACTAGGAACGTTTCCAATATTCAGAAAGGAAGTAATAAAGAATTCCTAGTTTTAATAGGGTTTATTCTAAATTATCCCAATAAGGTCGAGCTTACATAATACTGTTAGGAGTACCCTGCAAGTCACCACCAAATAAAATGATGTAAGAACCTACATAAAATTCATTGATGATATGGTAATGGTAAATTTCTTCTCCATTACTATGTGGAGTCACCCCAAAATGCCCTCCCGATTCGTCTAAATCAGTTGGGTAAGAACCATCGGTGTCTCTTCTGCCATATAGTAAAAAACCATCAGATAGGATACCAACCAATTTTTCATCATCATGCGACAAGGTCGTGTTTTCTGCTACATCTTGGGATTCTAAATGGTAGTGATAACCCGTTGGGCCATTATGGCCACCCGCATAATCAAATCCAGAGGCTACATTTTCAGACAATTGAATATTGGGTCCTTCTTCATCATTGAAAATAGGGACACCAGAAACCGCAATCCCGATGGCTCCTAATCCCGTCGCAGAGCTAGAAGCCGCCTTTTGTGGGGCAGCTGGTACGGTAACGGTGTAACTTCCAGCATTAATAATTCCAGGAGACATTTGGTCGGCATTGGCTACCACAGGATCAATGTAAAGGCTATTGTTGGAATCCCAGTAAGGGGAAGTATGATTGGGAAGTGCTGTAGAACTGATCGTGATTTCGTCTCCATCGAAAGAAATCGTTACCGCATTAGCATTGAATTCATCAAAAGCAGCAACTGGGGTTGCGTTTGTACTCCCGTCATCCGTATCGGTATTATCAGCAACATATCCGCTTGGTTGATCACAAGCAGATTGACTCACATCAGGATTTCCCAATCCATCGCCATCGGCATCTTGGTACCAATTGGATGCTGTGCAGCTAGGGTCTTCCTTACAAGCGGTCCATAATAGGGCAGTGCTCAGGAATACTAATAATAGCAAGTTTAGGTATTTCATCTTTTTCTTAAATTTTTGAATCAGGTTTTCATTTGAGAATTAATTGTTTAGATACCTTTAGTGCCTTTTTCTTGCGGATAAAGTTGACTTTTTTTATTCAGTTCTAAGAAAATGATAGAAACCTAATAGGCTGGATATAAAGAGGAAGATTAATAATTGAAATTTTTTAATCTGTGCTTTTAAAGCCCTAAAACTTAGCAGCCACAATTGCCACTCACCGCGATCGCATCTAGTATTTCTGTATTTCTATGTTGTAGCAAAAGGAGCTTTCCTTCATATTGATTGGCTTCGCCTGCGGATTGCGTGATTTGTCGATAACGAATAAATACATCGAAAGATCGATTGTCAAATTTTGTGATGGTCAATGGATCAGAACCTCCTTTTTTGCGATAGCTTTTTGCTTGGGCAAGGGCTTTTTGACTTTGAGTGTTGAGCTCCGCCAGCTTGGAGGGAGAAACACCAGATTCGATAGGGATGCTTTTTAAATCTTTTCCTGTAGCAAGGATAACATCGGTCAGAAATTCTACGGGGTCTTCATACTTATAATCTGCCAAAGCTTTTCCAAAGTAACGGATCGTATTATTTTTTACACTTATCCAGAATTGGGAATCGCCTAGTTCTTTTAACTCTTTTTTGTAATCTCGTTCTTCCCAATCTGGATACAATGATTGGAGTTGTCCCTTAATTTTTACGCAAGCAGCTTCCTCCCAGTTGGAGGCAAAAAAAGTAGGACCTTTATAAGGATCTTCGGTACTAAAAGAACAGGCGCAATTGAAATCCTTTGCCGCTTGAGTTGCACATTGAGTTGCTAAAAAAGATTCTAACCATTTTTGCCTAGCAATATTTTTTGTTTGCCAGTCTCCAGTGGCGATTTCTGATTGACTTGGATCGAAGGGCAATGCTTTTTTTAGCACCTTGGTACGGCTATACTCTTGGGCTGGTTTATTGGTGTAGTCTTGAACACTTTCCGTAAGGCGATAAGAATAGGTCTCCGTTTTTGTATCCAATTCTGGCGAATAATTAATACTACGTTTCTTTAGTATTTTATTATGAGGGTCCATTAATTCATAAGTCTTGGTCCAACCATATTCTCCAATATCCGCGAAATAAATTTTTAGAATGCGGTCTTTCTTATGATAACTAAGGGTATTGATAGTGGCATCTCCACCTTCGGTAAAACCACTGTCGAATTGCTCCCATTCCTGAAGGTCAAAACTACCAAAATGGGGATAAGTAAATTTGGAAGAAGTATGGAGTGGATTGCCTTTAGTTTCTCCCCTTTTTTTAACGGCACCAGCGAACACCCAACCAGTGATGCCGTCCTCTGTTTGTACTTCTATCCAAGGTTCTGTATACATTTTTCCTCTCAGCTCTATGGTTTCTGTAAAGTCAGATGTATTACCGGTCAGGAATAATTTTTGATTTTCTTTAGCGGTAGCGATTGCTTTGCTTTTTTTGTTGGCTTGTTGCCGAATATTAAGATTTTCTACCCACGAAAAGACTTCTTGAACTTCCGAATCGGGGCTGGAATATTCTGCTGGGCTTTGTGCTGCTGGGGGAGTAATAGCTGTACTTTTTGCCTCCGGAGTATTACTATCCGTTGAAGTACAAGCCAGACTGAATAGTAGCGCGCAAAAGGGGAGTAAAAGGAAAGTATTTTTCATGTGTTTATTTTATTTGGGGGAGCGAAAGAAAGGCCCTAAATGAATTCATGTGGTCAAAAATATTTAAAGTCCTTTAAAGATGAATAGCTAGAATTTTGGTTGCCCGCAGATTGCGCAGATTTTCGCAGAAAATAAAGCAATCATTCTGCGGAATCAGTGAGATCTGCGGGACACCCTTTTTAATTTTATTTTCTCTTTGAATATTGAACCAAATGAAATCACTTTGAACCGAAAGAAAAGGCACAAGTCAAAATTATCCGGTGATGATTCAAGCTGCGCCTTTTCTGGATACAACTATTTTTATTTTGCTTCATCTTCCAATGTATCCATTCAAAAATCAATCTTTTGCTAGTAATCCTTTGGGGTTATACAGGTTTTTTTGGGTAGAAAAGAACTATTAAAACTGGAAAGTAATGTATTCACCACTTCTTTTTTACTTTTAGTAGGTAAATGTTCTGAATGGTAGGATATATGTTCTGAACGGTAAGGAAAATTATATTTTTTCATTGAAGTTGTTCAAAAATTGCTACTTGAAGTGAAAAAGAGGGATTTTAGTTCAATTCAAGGCGTCAAAATCGAAGCGTAGCCGCGCTACGTTAGATTTTTACAACTCAGAAGTGGACAAAAAGATCCTTTTGCAACCAATTAAGTAGTTTTTAAACAATTTCATTAAATCAGCTAAAAAACTGAATTTTTCTTGAGCAGGAATTTCGGAATAGATGAAGGAGAAAAGACAAGGGGAGGTCTAAAATGAGACAAGGAAAGTTGTTTGGATCAGACATGGTTAATTGGGGTTTGAGGAAGATGTGGTCTTAGCGAAAATTCTATGCTTGGTGATTTTTGCTAGACGGAATACTTTTAATATGCTTGGTTAATTCATTGATCATGCCTTTAAAGATGATTCCATGAAAAGGTAAAACCGAATACCAATAAAGTCTACCAAGGATACCATGAGGCCGGAAGGTCGCGGTTTGTATGAGTTGGTCATTTTTGATTTTGAATTCTAGCCAAGCTTCGCCGGGGAGTTTCATTTCTGCAAACAGTAAAAGCCGACCTTCTGATTTATTGGCGTATAAAACACGCCAGAAATCTAAGGCATCTCCAGAGTCAAGGGAAGTAGGACTGGTTCTTCCTCTTCTTAACCCTACTCCGCCAAATAGCTTGTCTATAAAGCCTCTGATTTTCCATAGAAAATTCGCGTAATACCAGCCTTTGGTACCGCCAATACTCCAGACTTTATCTACCACTTCCTCATGTGAAATGACCTTTCTTTGTCGAATGTCTTTAAAACACCCAAAGGAAGGAACATCCAAAAAATCAGAGATATTAAATTGTTTGACGCCGCTAACTTGCGAATCTTTCCAGCTCGATACAATTTGATTGGCATCAATTTTTGTAAAGGCTCTACTGAGTGCTTTTTTATAACCTTCCGGCTGGATTTTAAGGAGTTCATTGATCGTAGTATTTCGGCAAATGACTTCAATTTTCATACTTTCCACGAGGGAAGAGGCGAGGTTATAAGAAGTAGAAGTGACAAAGTAAAGCCAATAAGAAGACAACCTGGGAGTCATTATTGGAATGGTAATGATGGTTCGTTTGAATTTTCTAAACTTTGCAAATTCCAGCAACATTTCTTTATAAGTCAGAATGTCTTGTCCTCCAATGTCAAAATTTTGGTCGTACACTTTTTCATTGAATAAGGACTTTTCTAAGAAGTTTAAAACGTCTCTGATTCCGATGGGTTGACATTGGGTATTCAACCATTTGGGAGCGACCATGATGGGTAATTTCTCCACCAAGTCTCGTATGATTTCAAAAGAAGCACTTCCAGAACCAATGATGATGCCTGCTCTTAGGGTAGTTGTTTTGTAGGACTGATTCCTTAATATTTGCTCTACATTTTTCCGCGATTTTAAATGTTTGGATAAACCATCTTCGTTCACTATACCACTTAGATAAATGACTTGTTTGATAGCGGTTTGATCTAGTGCATTTTTAAAATTAGTAGCCGCTATCTCTTCTAGTTTTTCATATTCATTCGAACTAGACATGGAATGGATCAGGTAGTAGGCCGCGTCGATATCTTTGGGAATCCTAGTCAGTGTTTTTGTATCCAAAAAATCTACTTGAATAATATCTATAAAAGGTCGAATGGAATCGGGAGGACTAAATCGCTTGACATCTCTTACACAACAAACCACAAAGTGACCATTTTTAATTAAAACCGGCAATAACCTTTTTCCAATATATCCTGTAGCGCCAGTTAATAATATTCTCATTTGAGGATTGTTTTATCTTTTTTGAATAGCAGTTAGGGTCAATTAATATTTAGAGGCGTTTTTTACGGGTTCTATATTTTAAATTTTGTTAAGTAAGATTAGGAGCCAACTGAAAGGTAGATTCAAGTTTGTCTAATAGCTGGAGCCTTTTCCTTTAGAAATATTAGGAGCTATCTATTTCATTTGATTCAAAATAGTCATTTGTTTAATCCCTTTAAAGATTGTGGATTGGGATCCGACCAAACCATTGGTTTGTTCATAAACGTCTTTATCTTTAAAGGTATATTTTTTTAGCGGAACGAAAATGTTGGGATCATTTCTATCGGCATTGATTCTTGACATCGCGCTTGATTGATCTGCTAGGCCGCGTGTTTCATAAGCCCTAAATGTTTTTTCAATCGGTTCCAAGTATAATAATACGGTTTCCCCAACATCATATCGATCGGTGCCTGCTATGGAAGCCATATAGCGATCTCCGGCAGGGCCATAACTGACCTTTAGCCTTACCTGATCGGCAGGCGTCCAGTTTTTCTTTTTTATTATTTTTTCAACAGATACGTCATATTCCGTATGAAATTTAACATTGGAATTGTCTTCTCGTTTAGTATTGATCGTTCCGACCAGAATGACGTCTGCACGTAAAGACCTAGATTTATAATCGCGACCATAGCTTGTATTTAGATCGACCCCATGCTCTTTGAATTGCTCATAATTCTTGATGTTTACTTCCATATCATACAAGCGATCGACCCATTTGGAATTGTCGAATTTATAGGCTTTGGCAATCTGATGGTATTCTTCCCGATCAATTTTTTCTGAAAAAGTCAAATCTTTTTTGGCGGTCGTACAGGCCAGGGCCATCAAGAAGAAAGGAAGTAATAAAAATTTATTCATTTCAGAAGGAGCTATTATTTAGTCATTGAAGTTGTTCAAAAATTGCTGCTTGAATTGAAAAAGGTGGATTTTTGTTCAATTC
>CAYQRA010000185.1:0-10287 GCA_964419315.1 uncultured Saprospiraceae bacterium
ATTCGGTCATTTCAGCTATTTTTGGTCACCGTAGCTTTGGCTACGAAACAAAAAATGAGCTTCGTCTTGATTGCCAAGCACTTATCAATAAGTTCATCACGACTTTTTAAACAACTTCATAAAAAAACCTTATAAAAGACATGAAAAAAAATACAATTCTACTTTTTTTATTAGTCCTTACTTTTCAACTTTCTGCCCAAGATTTGGCCAATTGTGACCTAAATGGAGACAATACTAGATGGGAATCTCGCTGGAATATGCCCGGTGCAGGAGAAACGATCAATGCCTTGATTACAGGGCCAGATGATAAGGTTTGGGCAACCGGAAATTATACGGGCAATTGGGGAGGCGATCATAATATCAATGGATTAGTGACATGGGATGACGAAAGGTGGTTGCAAGTGGGTGGAAAGTTTCGCTGTACAAGTTGTGGCTTAGGATTTAGGCATGCCCTCAAAATGGATAGTAATGGAGATGTATTCGTTGGCGGTTTTTTTGAAGGCGCAGAAAATACGGATGGAACTTACGTTGCCTCTAGCGGTCTTATCAAATGGAATTATACGGATCAAGTTTGGGAAACTGCCGGAGACATCTATAATGAAAATGGAAGTCGTGGAAGGATTCGGACGATTGAAATTGATACCAACCAAAATATTTTATACGCAGGTGGTGACTTTGAAATGGTGATTGATACGGAAGGAGATACGGTCTTTGTAAATAATATTGCGGCCCTAAATTTAAATGATTTGACTTGGACGGATATGAATGGTGGTGTGAAAAATGATACCGTCAGTTATGTAGATGGCGTCGTATATGCTATGGCGATGGGAGCAAATAATACACTTTATGTTGGTGGTGGATTTGCAGAAGTAGAGGAACAAACGGTGTATAGTGTTGCCAAATGGGAGGCTGCGGCTTGGTCATCGGTTGGCGATGGTTTGTCGAATACTAGTTTGTCGAATGGCGATCGAAACTTTGCCACGGCCTTTTCCTTACTGTACGACGCTGCCAATGATGTGCTATATGCCGGAGGTACCTTTGGACAATTTTCTGGAAGCGCTACGAATAAGGTGTTAAGGTCTTTAGCTTATTTTAAAAACGATACTTGGACCTTGATCGATGGGATCGGAAAACCATTTAATACAGGATCGTCTAGGGTCAATGCATTGGCGGTCAATCCAATGAATGGGCACCTATTTGTTGGGGGCACTTTTACAGAGCATGTAGGGAATAATAGTCCGGTCGGAAATTTAGTTGCGGAATGGAACCCAACTTCTGATACGTGGAATAATCTGAATAATGGCTTGAAGTCAGGAACAGTTAATACTCTAGTTTTTAAGGATAATAAATTATTTGCAGGAGGAACTTTTAGCCAATTGGAGGATGGGGATTTTTGCAATAATTTTGTAGCCTGGGATGGCAGCGCTTGGGATAATTTAGGAGAAGGATTGAATGAGCGTTTTGGAGACATTCGAGATATTTCATTTACTGCAGATGGATTTATTGCTTGTGGAACCTTTGGTGAAGTGGATCACTTGGAGGCTTCTCGCATTGCTCGCTGGCGAGAAGCGACAGGCTGGGAAACTATTCCATTGGAAATCTATGGAACTTCTGCCTCTAATTTTGCGGATCAAATTTATGCTTTACATCGCGTAGGAGATTGGTTGTATGTCGGTGGTTTTTTTGGTGGAGTAAATGCTTCGACCATCACTAATGGAATCCTTGCTTTCAATTTGACTACCGGACTAGTCAAAACATGGGGGACTGGTTTGGAGGGTTCCTTTGCTCGAGTCAATGATATTGTTTCCTTTCAAGGGGAGGTCTATATCGCTGGACGATTTTCGGGGGTAGATGGGAATCCAATGAATCACTTGGCAAAACTGAATGCCAGTACAGATACTTGGGAAATGATTGGTTCGCCTAATAGTGAAGTCCTAAAATTGACGAATGTCAAAGACAGTATTTTATTAGTCGGAGGAGGTTTTGTCAATATCAATAATAATAGCGATCTCAAAAGGATAGCCGTTTATGATGGCAGCAATTGGTCTGCTCTTGGCAAAGGAATCCAAAATGGAAGAGTCGAAGATGCTGTTTATTTGGAAAATGAAAATGCCATTTTATTGGGCGGAGGTTTTTCTCAAGTCGTGAATATGGATGGAACGATTTCTACGTCAAAATATTTAGCCAAATATAAAAATGGAGCATGGAATGATTTTGAGGAACTCACTGCTGCGGCTAATTTTAGAGGAGTCAGTAGATTATTAGTAGATGAGGAGAATAATCTTGTTTATGTGGCCGGACAATTTAGGGAAGTGGAAGGCTCGCCTATCAATCGGATTTTTCGCCTAGAGGCCGTGACCCAAAAAGTAGGAGACTTTGGTGATGGACTAGATCGCTTGGAAGATGATTTGAGTAGTTCGAGTAGTAAAGTAAATTTTATGGGCAAACAAAATGGCTATTTGGTTTTGGGAGGTACTTTTTCGAGTGCAGGAATCAACCAAGCGAGAAGCATCGCTCGCTATGAATTGGAAGATTATTCCTCAGATATCGCAAGTCTTAATTTGAATTTGCCAGATAGTTTGGAAAATTGCAATAGCCTTATCTTGAATTCGAATGTGACGAATGTTAGCTATGAATGGAGTACTTTGGAAACGACTCCAAGTATCGAAGTGGATCAAACGGGGACTTATCAACTCACCATTGAAACGGTGAATGGTTGTCAAAAGTCAGACAGTACTTTCGTGACTATTTTTCCGCCACCAACGATTAGCTTCGATGGAATTACCAATGATTCTATTCTTGCTTGCGATTCGATTTTGCTTGTTCCCACAGGAAACTTTGTGGAATACTCTTGGAATGAAGGAGTGTCCAATGAAGTTGATTTTACGGCTACAGAAACTGCTTGGGTGGTTTTTACTGGGCAAGATGATAAGGGTTGTTTTGGGAAAGATAGTGTTTATGTTTTTATTCCTTCGGAAGATCTTACTCCGATGATACCGGACTCAGTGAGTAGTTGTGCCCCCATTGTTTTAGACGCTGGAACGGATGATTATTTCTATGCCTGGAGCAATGGGGCAACTACTCCTACAATAGAAATCGTGCAAAGTGGAACTTATTCGCTGACCGTTACTTCGCAAACAGGTTGCGAAAAATCAGCCACTTCGACTGTTACGATTTTTCCAAATCCTGAAATTGTATTTACCGGAATTGATCAAGATAGTATAGTCGTTTGTGATTCTGTAGAACTTTCTTTGGAGGGGAATTATGTAGAGTATTCTTGGAATGATGGAATCTCTTTTATGCCTACTTTAAATGTCTATGAAACGGGAGCAATAACGATTCTAGCCCAAGATGAAAATAGTTGTATTGCGATGGATACGATTTTTGTGACCGTTTTGCAAAGTCCAGTAGTTGATTTTTCTTACGAAATTATAGAAGATTCTATTCTCTTTTTTGTAATTGATCCGGTTGCAACTATAAATTATACCTGGGACTTTGGAGATGGAACAACGGGGAGTGGCGCAGCCATCACTCATCTTTATGCCGCCAATGGAACCTACGAGGTTCAAGTAAGTGCGATGAACTCCTGCGGAAATAATTCCGCAACGATGGAAGTGGAAGTCGATCTAATCAATTCCCAAAAAAATATTTATGCTTCTACTTCTTTTTCTGTTTATCCCAATCCAACTAGTGGTTTGGTTTTGGTGAAATGGGCGCGCGCAGCGCAAGGAAAAACTAAGATTGAAATGTTGAATGTAAATGGGAGCATTTTGTTTTCAAAAATGAATCCTACACAAGAGACCCATGAAATACAGCTGGATATTTCAAGTTTCCCTGCTGGAATTTATTTTGGAAGATGGAGTGATGAAAATGGCGTGTATGGATTTAGGATTGTAAAAAACTAGCAATTATAAAAGAACCCCAAAAGCAAGGGTCTTACTTTTGGTAAGGCCCTTTTTTTATTTGGCGTCAAAAAAAGCACCACTTCAAGTGGATTTATGAAAATAATAAAAGGCTTTTTACGTTAAATAAAAGATTCATTTACGAGGAGTTAAGATCGAAAATAGAATTATTTAATGAGTTGGCAAGGGGAGTGTTTTCCAAGCTTTCAAAGCTCCTGACAGTATCGATCAATTAGCATATTTTTAAAACAAAAAATAGTAATCATGAAAAAAAGGATCAAAGAATTAATCCCTCTACAAAAAATAGTGAAAATTAAAAAGAAGAATCTCCATAAGTTAAAGGGTGGAGGAGTTGTTGAAGAAGCGAACGATATGGGAGGTATAGATTAAATACTCCATTTACCAATACGAAGTCCTCCCAGTTTTTTGAAAAAAAAATTGGGAGGACTCTTTTTTTATCTTGTCAACCGACAATCGTTTTTTTGACATTGACCAAATAACTTTTTCCAATTGGTAAATATTGATCGTCAAATTTAATTTGATTCCCCTCAATGGCTTTGACCTGATTGATGTTTACAATGTAAGACTTATGGATCCTCAAAAATTGATGAGCAGGCAATTCGGATTCCACTGTTTTAATGGTCTTTCTGACAATTTTGATATTACCGTCTTTTAAATAAAATTTCAAATAATTGCCCCAAGACTGGATGTGATTGATCTCGGTATAAGGTATTCTATAAATGGTTTTATTATCTTTTATGCTGATAAAATCAACTTGGTTTGAAGTGGCTTGCGCTGGACTTGGAAGTTTTGGCGTAGCCTGAAAATCTTTCTCTAAAAGCAATACCCTTTTGAGTCTTTCCAGCGCTTTTATAAATCGAGTCAGTCGGATGGGTTTGTGCAAATAATCGACGACTTGATCATAGTCAAATCCTTGAATTGCATATTCGGTATAAGCCGTAGTGAAAATAACCTTGGGCGCATTGTTTTTTAAAGAATCCAATAATTCTAATCCGGTAATGTCTGGCATCTGAATATCTAGCAGTACCGCATCGACCTGTTCTTTATTTAGAAAATTAAGCGTAGAAATCCCATCATAGCAATTGCCAATAACTTCCACATGATCTATCTTTTCACAATAAGCTTCTAAAACTTTGTGCGCCAGTGGCTCATCATCTACAATTAATAATTTGATTTTGGTCATAGGTCAATATTCAATTCAACAAGGTGCTCTTCTTGATTTTTAGCGATTTTGAGCTGATGTTTTTTAGGGAATATCAGGTCTAATCTTCTTTTGGTATTCTGGAGTCCAATGTTCGTTTTTACTACTTTACGATTAACGATGATACTGTTTTTGACCCTAAAGAATAATTTTTCTTTTGTAGTTCTTAGCTCGATATGCACAAAGCATTCCTTGGTGGGATGTGTTCCATGCTTGAAAGCATTCTCCACGAATGGAATAAAAAGCAATGGAGAAATCATCAGATTTTCATCCGCATTTTCGAAGTTAATTTTCACCTCACAAGTTTTTCTCAATCTCAATTTTTCTAATTTGATATAAGAATTGAGCAACTGTATTTCATCTTCTAGTTTTACCTTTCCTTCTTTTGAAAATTCTAAATGGTAACGCATCACTTCCGATAATTCCATAATCATCTCCGACCCTTTTTCAGCATCAATCTGATTCATGCCGTAGATGTTATTCAAGGTGTTAAAAAGGAAGTGAGGATTGATTTGAGCCTTTAAAGCATTGAGCTCGGTCATGGCCGTCTTCGCTTTTAATTCTTGGATTTGGTATTGATTGACAATCCCTCTTTTAAAATACTGAAGCCCGACCGTAAAGAGCTGAATAAAAATAAAATTGGTAATACTCTGCGTTCTCGTATTAACAAATTCACTGTTTAGCGTCTGTAAAGATTCGTAAATGATGATTCCAATAATCACAATAGAAATAGCCGCTAAAAAATAATAGAAATAACGGCGACTATCAAAGAAATATTCTTTGGCCCAGAAACCCAAGTAGGTAACCGTAAGGACTGGAATCAAAATGAAAATTGGTTCTTTAAGATAGAAAAGAAAAGACTCCGAACCATCTAGATTAAAAAAGATACTAACAGCAAGGAACAAATAAGCCATTGCCCAAATTAAGCTGTGATAAACCCAACGTTTCTTTAAAAACCCGATCATACTGCAAGTTAGGAAAGATATTCGGGACTTGGTGTTTTTTGTGATGTACTCCATTCGTCCCACTTTTAGTCCCTATGGTAACAAGTCAAGGAGGGTGGATCACTATTCCCAATTTGGGCGTTTTTTTATGCCGAGATTAGTGTTATCATTTTTTCTAAAACGACAAAAAGAACCATCATGAAATTATCAATTAAGAATCTATCGAAGACTTATAATAATGGAGTTAAAGCACTCGACAATATTTCTTTGGAAATCCCCACAGGATTATTTGGTCTCTTGGGACCCAATGGCGCTGGAAAATCTACCCTCATGAAAACGATTGCGACGCTACTAGAACCCGACGCGGGAAGTATTCAATTGGGAGACATTGATGTTATCCGAGATAAAAAAGAATTGAGGAAAACCTTGGGTTATCTTCCTCAAGAGTTTGGGGTTTATCCAAAAGCAAGTGCTCAACAATTGCTCAATCATTTGGCTATTCTAAAAGGCCTGACTCAGACGAAGGAAAGAAAAGAAGTGGTAGATGCCTTATTGCATAGAGTGAATTTGTATGATTTTAGAAAACAAAGCGTCAGTGGTTTTTCTGGTGGGATGAAGCAGCGATTTGGTATTGCCCAAGCACTTTTGGGAACTCCTAATTTGATCATCGTAGATGAACCTACTGCGGGTTTAGATCCTGGCGAACGGAACCGATTTTATAATCTCTTGTCCGAGATAAGCGAAAATGTAATCGTCATTCTCTCCACCCATATTGTACAAGATGTAAGTCAATTATGTGCCAATATGGCCATCATCAATCAAGGCCAATTGCTCTTTGCTGGAAAGCCGGATGCTGCCATAAGAGAACTCGACGGGATGATATGGGAAAAAATGATTGACAAATCCGAGATGGCTGCGTTGGAAGAAAAATACACGATTATTTCAAGTCGATTGGTTTCTGGAAAACCGCTCATTCATATCGTTAGTACAACGGATCCCGGAGGAGGATTCAAGCAAGTGGGAGCAGATTTAGAAGATGTCTTTTTCACTAAGGTGATCGGCATAGAATCTCTATTGCCTGTTTTTTCTTAAGAGCCTGTTCCATCTTTCACTTCAAAAAAACTAAAATTATGTTTAAGGAATTTTTCGTTTTCGAATTCAAGAATTGGTTAAAAAGTCCATTGGTTTATATCTTTTTTATGATCAATTTTTTATTGGTATTTTCGGCGGCACTATTAGAAAATGTAGTGGTGGGCTCCAACATGGGAAATGTGAATATAAATTCGCCCTTTGCCATGATGTCTTATGCTGCGATGATCAGTTTGATTTCCGTGGTGATGACGACGACTTTTGTCAGTCAGGCAGCCCTCAAAGATTTTACCAATAATTTTCATTCCATTTTATTCGCTACGCCAATGAAACGTTTCCCGTATTTAATGGGACGATTTTTGAGCAGTGTTTTGATCGCTTGTATTCCTTTATTGGGAGTTTTATTAGCCGTATTTTTAGCCCCTTATTTTTATGGAGATACGAGTAAAATTGGACCGCAATATTTTTTAGCTTATTGGGATACCTTCTTTACCTTTTTACTACCGAATACTGTTTTGATTAGTGCCATCATATTTGCATTAGCGGTAAAATTTAGGAGTACGACCGTTTCCTTTATTGGTGCTATTTTTCTTTTGATCGGCTATCTTTTAGCGAGCAGTTATATTTTAGATCTTGATAGTGAAAAGGTGGCGGTATTGGCGGATCCTTTTGGGATCAATTCTATTTCCATCATTACCAAGTATTGGACTTTAAGTGAAAAGAATAGTCAATGGTTGAGCTTTGGTGGGCCAATGCTGATCAATAGGTTGCTCTGGTTGGGAATCGCGTTGGGCATCTTTATGATGAGCTATTTTAACTTTAGTTTTGCCGAGAAGCGGTCAAAGCAATTGAATAAGGAAAAGTCTAAATCCCCAGCATTTAAATCTCAATTTAGAGTATTGGCACCACTTCCCTCGGTCCAACAAAATTACGATTGGAAAAGTCAATGGATACAGTTGTTGAGTCACTTTAAATCTGAATTTTATGGCATCATTAAAAGTCCTGCATTTATTATCATTGTACTCTTCTCTCTTTTTAATTTAATCGGAGGGATCAGTGCCGCCGACAACCGATATGGGAGTGGAAATTTTCCCGTCACTTATATTATCTTAGAAGGAATAGAAGGATCCTTGCATCTCTTTATTTATGTCATCATTGCCTATTATTCTGGTGCGATGGTATGGAGGGAAAGACAAGCCAAATTCAGCGATATCCTAGATGCTTCTCCATTTCCTTCTTGGGTACCAATGGCTTCCAAATACTTGAGTATGTTGTTTGTGGTGATGGTAATTTTGGCTTGCTCGATGTTTATGGGTATCGGGATGCAAGCATCAATGGGCTATTATAATTTTGAAATATCACTGTACCTAAAGCAATTATTTCTCATCGACTTAAGCCAATTTGCGATCCTGATAGCGGTTTCCTTTTTTATTCATGTCTGTGCCAATAGGATGTATCTCGGTTTTTTCCTTTTTATACTTTTTCTTATTGCAAACAAGTTTTTATGGATGGCCTTGGAGATTGATAGCAATCTTGTTTCCGTTGGAGGAATACCTTCTTTTACTTATTCAGACATGCACCAATATTCACTCGGAGCAGCCGGACTAAAATGGTATAGTACCTATTGGCTTTTGTTTGCGGGTTTATTGATTTTGGCAAGCGTTTTATTTTGGGTGAGAGGTCAAGGTTTGAATTTTAAAAACCGTTGGACGATCGCAAAGGGTAGATTTAATAAACCCTTTGCCACGTTTTCTAGCTTCGTTTTTGCTGGCTGGATTTTGACTGGCGTATTCTTATCTTTTAATGCAAAAGTACTCAATGAGTCGCTTGGAGAAAATGCTTTGGCACTTAGAGATATGACTTATGAGCAGCTCTATAAAAAATATGAAAATATTGCTCAACCAAGGATTATTGCGCTTGATCATGCGATTGATATTTTTCCAAATAAAAGAGTGCTCAAAGGTAAAACCGAGGTGGTCATCAAGAACAAGCATTTACAGGCCATTGATTCCATACACTTCACGACTTCTCTTAATTACGAAACGAAAATAGACTTACCCGATAGTGAGAAAATTTATTCGGATGACGAAAGAAACTATTATATCTATCGCTTGAATAATGCTTTGCCAGCCGGAGACTCCTTGACCTTTTATGTGTATTCCAACTATGAAGCGAATGGTATCGAAAATGAAATTTCTAATAAATGGATCAACAGCAATGGATCATTTATTCACAATTACTCCTTTATGCCAAGCATTGGGTACTCGAGCAAAAGAGAACATTCCGGTTCTTCAGAACGCAAAGCATTTGGACTAGAGGAAATAGAGCATTCGCCAAAATTGCAACATACTTGTTCTGCTGCTTGTAGCAATACTTATATCTCCTCTGATTCGGATTGGATAAGATTGTCCTCTACGATCAGTACTTCTAGCGATCAAATTGCGATTGCCCCAGGTACCTTGAAGAAAGAATGGTCAACAGAGGGTAGAAAATTTTATCGCTACGAATTAGAAAAGCCAGTGCTCAATTTTTATTCCTTCTTGTCAGCGAGGTATGAAGTGAAACGAGAAAAATGGGCAGGAGTTGACCTGGAAGTTTATTACCACAAAGGACATGAATTTAATGTAGATAAGATGATGCGATCTATGCGATCGTCTTTGGATTATTTTTCAAAAAACTTTTCTCCTTATCCGCATCAACAAGCTAGGATCATTGAGTTTCCGCGTTATGCTGGATTTGCACAAGCCTTTCCGGGCACCATGCCTTATTCAGAAAATATGGGCTTTATTGCAGACCTAGAAGGGGGGGAGGAAGTAGATGAAGTTTTTCATACCGTCGCTCATGAAATGGCACACCAATGGTGGGCACACCAAGTGATCGGAGCCAAAATGCAAGGCGCTACCATGCTTTCAGAAACGTTTGCTCATTATTCTGCTTTGATGGTTTTGGAAAAAGAGTACGGCGAGGAGATTGCAGCGCGTTTGTTGCGATCCGAAATGGACGTCTATCTCCGACAGCGTGGCGGTGCAGTTCTTGGAGAATTGCCACTCATGAAAGTGGAAACGGAGCAAGCGTATATCCATTATCAAAAAGGGAGCTTAGTGATGAATGCCTTAAAAGAGTACATCGG
>CAYQRA010000186.1:0-10264 GCA_964419315.1 uncultured Saprospiraceae bacterium
GTTTTATTCTGAATATGATTTGTGAGACACCTTCCGGTTGTGGCTGGAGGGTGTACTTTATTCAGCAAAAAATGATTATTTTAACCTTCAAAACTTCAAGATCATGAATTACTTGACGATCTTAATTAGACAAACTCTATTAATAGCACTCTTCACTTCTTTTTCTTTTTATAGTTATGGTAGCAACTTGAATGGCAAAATCCTAGATGTCCAAGATGACGCTAGACTTTACTGTAATACTGATTGTGAATTGAATTTCTTTTTACGCATCAAAATGGCTCAAGCAATAAATGCAAGCCTAGACGATTTGGTTCCTATGTATTTAGCATATAGCTTAGATAATGAATCTTATGAAATGCATTCCGTAGACCTTACTAAATTTCTCGATTATGGCAATTCCGTAAATGATCAGCCCATTTTAGAATATCGAGTTTACTTTTCGATTGATGTCAGCAATCTAGATCAAGACGAACTCCCTACCGACTATGACTTGGGTTTATTTACCGATTATTCCAGCAGCAATAACGGCTACTTTCCATATCCAGTGCTCAATTATAAAGAGGAAGAGAGTTTTTTTCCATGTAATATTTTTGATCTGTCTTTTGGACAACAAGTACCTTCACCAGGATGTGATATAAGTAGAGAAGTTAATCCTTTTTATTCTGGTGATTTCCAAATTCATTGCAAACCATGTTTTGATCAAGAACCCGGAACTCCTAAAGGAGGATACCTAGATCTTAAGCCACTAGATCTAAATCCTTTTGAAAAAGAGCCTTTTAATAAAAATGGAGATGAGTTGCCATTCTATTCTGAGCAAGAAAATCTAAGCCGTTTACAGTTTTACCCCAACCCTTTTAATACACAACTTCTGGTTCCTTTCCAATTGGAAAAAACGGCAAAAGTAGCATTACAAATATTTGATGCCACTGGCAAAATCATGTACCAAGAGTCGAATCTAAAAGACGCTGGTTTTCATCAAATCGAATTGAATACCGACACTTGGCCGGCTGGCGTATATTATGCTAAAACCCAATCTGGAAACACAACCCAAAGCTACCGATTGGTAAAAATAGATTAAACAGACTGATCACCAATACCAGTTCCAATGGATCACCAACCCAATGGAACTAGTATTGGTATTTTCTGAGCTCCGGCTCATTCAATGAGAGAAAATGCACCAAATAAAAACCTTAATCTTTCTATGCCTATTGCTCAATGGTACAGGAGCTTTCACGCAAAGTGAAAGTAGGCTATCTGATTCCATAATTGGTACCCAATTATTGAAAAAAACGGAAAATGCACTTTTACAAAATCTAGATAGTTTTCTATTTTACTATCAGCAAGCCCAACCCTATTTTGAACGAATAGGCGCTTGGGAACAATATATCGAATGCACCAATGGCTTCAGCCAATACTACTATCAAATTGGGGATTACGATCAATTTAAAAAAACATCTTTAGAGGCTATTGCCCTCACCGAAAAACACCTAGGAAAAAAAAATGCCTACTACTCCCAAGTTCTCAATAATTATGGGATTTTCTTAAGACAAATCGGCTACTACGAGCAGGCACAAGATTATTATCAAAGATCTCTGGCCGTAGATTTTGAGATTGACGCAGACAAAAATTCTATCGCCATTTCCTATTCTAATCTTGGGTCTAACTTTAGACGCATGGGCGATTACGAGCAAGCCATCAATTATTACGATAAAGCCATTCAACTTCAAATAGAAAGTTATGGCTTAAAGCATTTTGAAACAGCGCGTTCTATTCTTTTCAAAGGACATTGCTTTAGAGATATGAAGCAATTCAAAAAAGCAAAAGAGAGCTATCATTCTTTTCTAAACATTGTCCAACAAAAAGACATCCCTACGGGTACCGTGGTGACCAAGAGCATCGTTTATTGCTACCAAAGTTTGGCCAAAATATTTTTGCAGGAAGATAATGCAGACAGCACCAATTATTACATCAACCAAGTCATCCAGTTGGATCAAGGACAATACTCTTCTAGAAGAATGCAAAGCTATGAAGTACTTGGCGACCTCCACCGTCAAACGGGTGACCATGAGCAAGCTTTGGAAGCTTACCAAGAGGCCCACAATATTGGCTTGGGCAAATATCGCAAATACGAAAAACATTATTCCAAAGCCCATAACCTCAAGCAAGTTGGAGAGACGCATTTTCTCTTAAACAATTACGACCGTGCGCTAGACGCTTATCAGCAGGCACTTATTTTTCTGGCATTCGAATTTTCAGATTCTTCTCCCTACACCAATCCATCTCTCAACAATTTTATATCTA
The DNA here is from genome assembly GCA_964419315.1 of uncultured Saprospiraceae bacterium. GTDB lineage: Bacteria > Bacteroidota > Bacteroidia > Chitinophagales > Saprospiraceae > CALLVY01. The sequence goes on from CAYQRA010000186.1 coordinate 2,302, forward strand.
TTCGCAAAGGGATGGAAATCATTGCGGATAAAGGGAAAGCCTTTTATGCCAAATACCAAAAAACCAAAGAACTTAAACACCTCCAAGCTGCTTTTGACAATTATGAATATGCCACTCAACTTATCCAAAAGCTCCGACAAAGTTTCCTAGCACAAGGTTCTAAAGAGCTACTCGCTCAAAAAGCACTCCCCATTTACGAAGGCGGAATAAAGACCGCATTGGCCTTAAACACCGCTACCAGCGAAGCATTCTACCTAGACAAAGCTTTTGCTTTTGCCGAACAAAACAAAGCCATTTTATTACTTGAATCCCTACAAGAATCAGATGCCAAATTTAGTGGTGCTATCCCAGAAGAAGAGTTGCAAAAAGAAAAACAACTGCGTCTTGACATTGCAGTTTATGAAAAACAAATCAATAAACTAAAACGAAAAAAAGGAGGTCAGGATGCCACAAAAATAAAAACTTGGCAGAATAAACTTTTTGAACTCCAGCAGGAATATCAAAATATCATTGCACATTTTGAAAAAGATTACCCGCAATATTATGACATCAAATACAATACACAAGTTGCTGATGCACAAAGTTTGCGTCAAAAAATAATTGATCCAAGTAGTGCCATTTTGGAATACTTTATTGGCGAAGAAGAGAGTTATCTTTTTTGTATCACGAGCACAGAACTGAAAGTCATCCCACTGGAACTCTCCGCTAATTTTAGTCAAGACCTCACCAAGCTCCGGCAATTGATTACACAAGCACCAGTTCCTGAATCTTTCTTGGCAGAATGCCAAAGTTTCTCCAAAGCTAGCTGGCAATTGAGTCAGCAATTGATTCATCCTGTGCTCGATTTTATCCGTCCAGAAGTCAAACGGTTAATCATCATACCAGATGACCTTTTAGCCTATTTGCCTTTTGAGTTATTATTGGCAGAAGCCCCCCCCGCAGCAGTTACTGATTTTTACGATAACACTTTTACCTACTTGCAAAACCGCTATGCCATTAGTTATAATTATTCTGCTTCTCTTTTACTCAATCACTCTAAAAATAAAAACGTCCAAAGCAGTAAAAGCTTTATTGGTTTTGCCCCTTCTTTTGGAAAAGAGATGGCAGGAAATTCTCGGGCCTGCGATGGCAGTCAATTGCTATCCTTAAATTGCAATCAACAAGAAGTCAATAATATCAACACCCTATTCAATGGCCAAACGTTTCTGGCCACTCAGGCAGATCGTCAAACATTTATAGCCGAAGCCTCCAATTATCGCATCGTACATCTTGCTACTCATGCTTGCGCAGGAGAAGACAATTTGGCGCAAAATAAAATTCATTTTACGGATGATTTTTTGTCTAATAGAGATTTACACAATCTAAATCTCCAAGCGGATCTCGCAGTACTCAGTGCCTGTAATACGGGTTCAGGAAAACTGGTCAAAGGCGAAGGCGTAATGAGTTTATCTAGAGGTTTTATTTTGGCAGGTTGCCCGAGTACGCTGATGAGTTTGTGGTCGGTAGATGACTGTACGACCTCTGATTTGATGTTCGCTTTTTATAAAAACCTTAAAGACGGGCTCCCCAAAGATCAAGCCTTGCAAAAAGCGAAAATCCAACATTTAAAAACAGCGGATAAAGCTACGGCACATCCTTATTATTGGGCTGCTTTTGTTCAGTCTGGTAATGCAGAAGCCATAGATTTTAATGCAGGACTTCTGGGTAGTTATTGGCCATGGATACTTTTAAGCTTAGGACTTGTATTATTCTTTTACCGGAAATTTTCTTCGTAAAGAAATCCGAAACTTTCATAAAATTTATCACTCCATCTTTTGGGTTCTCTGACAAATCGACACCGGAGATTCCAATGATATTTTTAAAAAAATCAAATTCTCGATTACCTTTTTCCCAAAAAGTTACATAGGAAAGTTGTATCGATCAAAGAAACTTTCAGAATAAAACATATTGTGCCTTAATGCTCTGCTATGAGGTACAAGAGAGGTAAAGATTTAAAACTCCGGTTTTATTCTGAATATGATTTGTGAGACACCTTCCGGTTGTGGCTGGAGGGTGTTCTTTATTTAGCAAACAATGATTATTTAAACCTTCAAAACTTCAAGATCATGAAAGACCTACGGATCTTACTAAAACAAATGCTATTTTTAGTTCTCTTTATTACTTGTTCTTTTTTTAATAATGAAATTATTGCGAACAACGGGAAAATTTTGGATGTCCAAGATGATGCCCGATTCTCTGGATGTAATTATCCTAGCTGTGAAATAAACCTCTCCTATACGATAAAAATGGCAAAGCCCTTTGCCACAGGAAATAAAAACTTCGCAGACCTAGTCCCCATGTATTTAAAAGTTTATCTAGGGAATCAATTATTTGAAACCATTCCAGTAAATTTCGTTGACTTTGTAGACTATGGGGAAGTCATCAGCGAGCGCTCCATTATAGAATGGCGATATGAATTAACACTTAATAATCAAGCATCGGTTCCTTTTCATTATACTGGAACTTTAGTCACCGATCACCCAACCCTTCCGGGCTACCACCTGCTTTATCCAGTAGCAGATTACACCAAAAATGCAAGTTACTTTCCTTGCCATATATTCGATCATTCGTTTGGAACACTGAATATTCCTCCGGGGTGCAATGAAGATGAATTTTCTATTCCTCAAGTATCTAAAGACCTAATTTTCACTTGTGCAAATTGCAATTTCACTCAAGAAGCTAGTCCTACTAATAATACCCCATTCGAAGTCGACATTGATGTACCAATAGACCCATTCGATACCGAAGGTGGAGGATTGCCTTTCCACTCCAACGAAGAAAACCTAACAGCTCTCCAGTTTCAACCAAACCCATTCGACACCCAACTCCACCTCCCCTTCGAATTGAAGAATGCAGCCGAATTTGAATTTCAAGTCTTTGATGCCACCGGAAAAATATTGCACCAAGAAGCAAATGTCCAAGATGCTGGCACTCATCAAATCGAACTAGATACCGACCATTGGCCCACTGGCGTTTACTACGCCCAAGTCAAAACAGGCAGCTTTAGCAAAAGCTATCGACTAGTGAAAATAGAATAAGTTTTTTCCTACCCACTCCAATTTAATTTAGAAATAATATTTGTTGGAGTGGGTATCATCTTTTCCTAAAGCCTCCACCACAACGGTCTAGTCCAAGAGAATATTAAATCTCCTCTCCTTCTCCCCTCCCTATAAAGTGCTAATATTTCCCTAAATTAGGGTCTCACAAACCACGCCTATGCCTAGCAATCTACGACTAAGTCTATTTCTCGTTTTCCTTTTTTACAGCCAACTTTCAATATTAGCACAAGACACCAAAATCGGTGGCTTCACTTATGGTTGGGACCATTATGACCAAAGCATGGAAAATGGATTAGGCCCAAGAGCCGTCACCTTCCAAACGGAAGGTCTTCGAGACATCATCCATGCCCCAGAAGTAGGCATTCATCCCAGGGTATTCTTTGGGCCTTCGGAGATTAGCGACCTCAAAGACCGTCTGGCCAATACCCTCAGCGGCCAAGCTATTGCCGCACAGATTCACGCTTTTACCACCCTCCTTCACTTAGGCTATGCAAGCAATGGAACCTATAGTCACAATGCCGACTATGCCAAAGACAAAGATGGCAATCGACTCATCGACAATGCTGGGGCTTGGGACAATAGTCCTTTTTATAGAAAACTAGTTGCCGAAGATCCTTTGGTGTGGGAAAGCCAAACGATCAAGACCAAACACCGTACCGCTGCAATTATGGCAATGGAAGCTTTTGAATGTTTGCTCTATGTCGGACAGACGGACCCGGACACCGGACTCTCCTACGATGAGCGAGCCAGCATGCTTGCAAAAGCCATGAATTTTTGGGCGGGACTTGCCCTCAATAATCCTGATTATAATGCAGACAGCGATCACTTCAACCACTTTGGGGGTACTCATATGGCTCTTTGCTATGATCTTCTCTTCAATGCCATGAGCAGTGCTCAGCAAGACCGCGTCAGAGAAGCATTGGTAAAAATGATTCCAGAAACACCGCGCCACGGCGCCAATCTCAGCGCCTTTGCCAATACGAGTAATTGGACGACCTTAAATTCTTTTGAAATTATACCCAATCTGGCCATCGAAGGCGAAGTCGGTTATAAGCCCGCACTCACCGAAAGATGGATGCGTACCCTGCATACCTTTATCAATTATGGCTGGTATCCCTCGGGAGCGGGTTATGAAGGTTTGGGTAAAAACTATCAATTCACAACAACTATGATCGCCTGCGCCAAACGCGGATACAGCCTTCTGGGACATCCTCATGTCAAAGCTTATGCTACCGAATTTTTACCTGCGATTCTACAACCCTTTGGCGGAGGATTTACCTCCTATGATGTATGGGGTGGAAGTGGCTATGATCCAGTAAGAGGTGCTTATAAATTTAATGCAGCAGATGCCGTAGGATTGAAATGGATTTTCCCCAATGATCCAAAGGTAGATTTTGTTTGGAGAAATTATATCGAAACCAGTCAGGGTTCTAGTTCCCAAGGATATGTCTATCAACAGGTTCGACCAGACGATAGTTATTATAATTATTTACTTCCTGCAGCAGTCTTTGCGCAAGATTATAAAACGAAAGACTGGCAGCAGCAAGCAGATCTAGCTGTTCAAGACACCTACTTTGCCGATGACCGAGGCTTAGCAGTACTTCGGTCTAGCAGCGATAAGGATGCGATGGCCATACAATTTCATTGTCGTCAGGACATGGGCGGACATACCCACGGCGACCGCAATGATTTTACCTTGAGTGCTTTGGGAAGAATCTGGGTAAGAAAATCTTACAGCGGCAGTCAGTTTCAACCCAGTTGGTTTCACAGTACTATTTTGGTCAATGACTTGGGCGTGCCGGTCGGTGATCCCGATGGAGATAAATGTCGACAACCGGGAAAAATAGTACACTGGGAAACAACTCCTGACTTGTCGATCATTACGGGCGATGCGACTTATGCTTATTCTTGGGATTGGCATTGGTCGCCACAATCAGCCGGACAGGATCATCCTTGGCTGGGGACTAATGGCTGGGAAAAGGTAACGGAAACTTGGAATGAATTTCAATATTCGCCGAGTAGCGAAGCGCATTTTGATCTTCCTTTTTATGACTTTCCACATTGGCATGTGGAAGGTAGGTTTGAGCGCATGGTCAAAAAATCATATAATCCAATGCAGCGCGTCATTCGCTCTGTGGCCATGGTTCGTAACACTCGCCCCTTTGCATTAATTGTAGATGATGTACAAAAAAATGAGGAGGTACAAAATTACAAATGGCTAGCACAAATTGCCCGAGATTTGAGCATCAAGGAAACGGTCGTTTCTCTCGACTTAGATAATTATCGCAATGATATTATATTGGAAGAACCTGCCGTTACGGGCAATCGTCGATTGCTGGTTCGAATTTTACACAATGAAGGTTTTGATGGCATGGGAGCTCCGGGCATCCTCGATACCATGACGTATCATGAATATTTCAATGGCACCCCTTATACGCCCAATCCCAATTGGGTACGCCCTCGTTTGATTATAGAAAGCAATAGTGTCGCTCCTGATTTTAAGGTTTTGCTTTTCCCTTTTACGGAAGGCGATGAATTACCAGTAACGAAATGGAATGCTAGCAAGGATACTCTAAAGGTGATCAATGTGGGCTTGGAAGATATTTTTGTTTTTGAAAAGAACAGTAGCGGTAGAACGGAGATTCGTAAAGTTCCTTTGGTAGTTCAACAAGAGGATGTTCTGGCTACTTCTAGTGTGCGTATTTTTCCTAATCCGAGTAGTGATTTTATTCAGGTTGATTTGAGCGAGGAACGAGCGGCTACTTTTTATTTGTATGATCTTGGAGGGAAGAAGGTTTTGGAAAAAGGATTGACGAGGCGGATGACCACTTGTGTACTTTCAGAAGTGGCGGTTGGGATTTATTTTTATGAAGTGAGAGGAGAAGAGGGCATTTTGGGTTTTGGAAAATTAGAACGACTTGAATATTAGAAAACAGTCATTTTTATGTTCGCTTTATTTCTACAATTCCGGACGAAGATTTTAGAACTGTTCTTTTTGTTATTTCTATATCGATTTCCCAAAAGCCCTTTACGAAAGTGAAAGACATATATTCATATCTCCTACCCTTGGAAGAAGAAGGTCGTTCAATCCCCTTAATTTCGGCATACTTATAACGACTCATTAAAGTCAATCTATCAAATTCCTTAGGCTTATATTCAAATGCAAAACATTCTTCTAGGTTAATTTTTTCTTCTATTATAGTATTTGCTATTCCACCAACCTCTGTTATAAGTCGTTCTGAAATTTCGTTATAAATAACTCCATTCTTTTCATCTTCTTCAATCGCCTCATATGGATATTCTTCAGTATCCACCCATTTTATTAAATTCCAAAGAATTACTTTCTCAAAGTATTGATGACCTTCATCTAATGTTCTAGAACCTGAGATAGGAAAAGAAATGATTTCTCTTCCCATTGTATCACCTTCAACAAAATTTAATGTTAATACTTCTTCCATTTACATTGATGGCTTTAAACTAAAAAAATACACGCAAGCAAGCTATCCGCTTTGCTTGCGTGTATACAAGGTCAAGGTCTACTGTATTTATTCAAAATAAATACTTTTATAAAATAAAAACCTACTCCCTCCCCACCATCAATTTGCGAATTTCCATTCCTCCAATCCGCAACAAATACAATCCCGGATCATAAGTAGAAACATCCAAATAAGTGCGGCCACCAGAAGCATTAATAGCTTCTACTTTGCGCCCCAATAAATCAAACACCTCAATTTCCACTCGCATCCCATCGGTCCATTCCATCACGACTATATCATCCGCTGGATTGGGATAAATCTTAAAATCATATTGGGTTACTTCTCCAACACTCGCAATGATCGAAGGACAAAAATCTTCATTAGGATTTAGCTCCAAATAACGAATCGGTGTAAGGTCTCTGCCAATAAATGCACTATCGGTCAATGGAATTCTATCCATTCGAAAAGTCAAATTATTATTAATCGTCAAGGTGTCCCCCTGACTGGCGAGAGCCCCCATTTTGATCGGCGTTTTATATTCCCACACGCCTTCATTACTAGGAGTCAATTCAAAACTATAGCCAAATCTTCCAGAACAAATCAAGGAATTACCATTCGGCAATAATTGTATACTTGACAATCCCGTGGAATACAATTTGGTTGGTACGGGGTGTAGAAAAGTCAAATCAAAGTCGTCAGGACCCCATACGCCCATACTTTGATCATAGCGCCATTTGTACATATTCCAAGGCGGTATCAAGACATGAGCAGAAGAAAAATCTGCCCCTACGCGATTATTAAACACTGCGATTTTTCCTAAATGGGGAAAAGTGTTGGGCAGATAATCATCGACCCAATGCGCATCATGCTGATAGAATAATTGTTGGTCATCTATTGTTCCTGCTTGATAAGCCAATGGATTTCCAAAGCGATACATCAGATCTCCTCCTTTATTGGACATCCCTCCGGTGTGGCCTCTTGCTTGCTCCGTGGTAGTACTATGATCAATGATCCAGATTTCACTAAAAGTCGGAATGCTGATCATGATTTGGTCGAGCTCTGCATTATAATCCAGAGAATTGGCGTGTAGCCAATCGGCTACTCCATCAGAAGTATCATAGTTCAAATCTATCAATTGTGGGTTATCCGCTACGACCCCATAGTTGAGTTTGGTGTCATCATAATCCTGAATCAAATGATCCCAAGCATGCCATTCCCAAACGATCTCCTCCGCAACAGGATCGTATTCTACAATTTTCTCTGGCCAAAGTTTATCCTGAGAAAGTAAAGCCGTATCTCTCCCCGCCGCTATGGCTTCCGCCTCTGTTTTTAATTCCCAAGCAATCATGAGCACATTACCATTAGGCATAGGAGCAATATCGTGATGTA
>CAYQRA010000187.1:0-10206 GCA_964419315.1 uncultured Saprospiraceae bacterium
GAAGGGTATCGCCAGCTACTTTTTGGTAAAGACCAAATTCTTCTCTACTCTTAAAGACGGCATAACCGACTACCTCCTCGTTTTCGCCAGCGGTCCAATTCAAAGCGATACCAAAACCATCGGTGACGGAATATAAATCAACGACAGGAAGGGTTTGGTACAAACGCAATGTAGGATCACCAAAGAAATTAAAATGCATGCGATTCCACCAATCCGGACTATCCCATTGCTGTTCTACTTTTTCTAGATTTTGATTGTCGGTATTGTGATCCATGATCGCTTTGCAGGCGTAGCCAAGCGGTTCGCCAAGGCCAGCTTGGTGAAAAACGTTAATGGCGGAAGTCGTCCAAAGGGCAATTAGGGTTTTGGATTCATAACTCAATATTCTTCGAATAGTGCTGGCATGCCAACTATTAATTCCTCCCGGATTAGGTAGATCGCCATAGCCCCAATAACTTTGATCACTGCTGTAAACCAGCGCATCCATTCCTACAGATTCCCATTCATCAAGCTGTGGGACATAGCGATTTTGCATATACCACATAAAAGGACCATTGTCTTTTACCCATTGGTTCTGACCATTTTCTTGGTCTAGCATATTGGCCAATATGCTACTGCCTTTCGAAAGCGCTGGTAAGGAGCGATAAGAGGCCTCAGTAGAATTGTAATAGCCTGAGGCATTGAATGCGGTATATTGACCCAGTTTATTTCCACTCTTTACATGTCGAAAATTATGGAGTCGATCAAGGTATCTTTTCATCGCCTCTATTTCTACCTGATCATCCCCCGAAGAGATATAACGAAAGTTGACTCTGCCAAATGCCATCTCTAAAGTAGAAGGGATTTTATCTTGATCCCATTTGAAATCGCCAGGGTAATTTTTTAATAATGGATGATTTTGTTGCGGTACATCGTAAGTAGCTGTATCTGTAAACAGGCCATCAATATCTGCGTAATAGCAATCTGAGCCTCTCGCACCAGAGGCTTCTATATGATCATCAGGTGCTTGTAGGTCTTGGCCAGAACGCGGCAAGGGGACGTGACCGAGAATAAATAGAATCTTAGGCTTATCAGCAGCAGGAGCACTATTATAAATCGCCGTAATCGCGTCTTTGGTTTCCACTACTTTTTGTCCATCCTCAAAATCGTCTGCTCCTTTGGGGATAATCAATTCATTGACGTACCAACCATCTCCTGTTAGGTCTTTTTTTAATCTCAAAACCTCATTGGGCAAAGCCAGTGCTAAGTCATCAGCAATTACTAAAATCAACTGCCCTTTATAGCCGCTTTGATCATGATAAATAGAAGCACCCACATAGCCGAAAGCGCTTCCATTAGAGTGATTTCTTTTGATTTGGTATTCCCAACGTTCTCCGAGTTGAACTTCTGTATCGGTCCAAGAAGTGGTTCCCGGGGGGAGGTCACTAACTTGTAATACCCAATCTGCGCCAGCCCCATATAAAGGGCGACGGTATACGGAAGTCGGATCGTTGGTATTGAGTTCGGCATCTAGAAAATTGATGGTCGCAGTAGGAGGAGTTTGACTGACGGTTACCTGCGCAATACAAACCTTTTGGCCTTCCTCGTTAAAATTGAAGGATTGAGTGATTTGTGCGGAAGAGAATCCAATGAATAGGATAAAACTGAAAAAGGAGAGTAGTATTTTTTTCATGTGTCTATTTTTATCTAGCTTATGGTCACCTAGGATAGGTTTGCTCTTAGGCAGCTTTAATGCTGATTTAATCATGGACGTTTCCATGTCTAGATTATTTGGGAAAAGTTTGGCCTTCATCCGCAATCTATTTGATCTTTCTAATATACAAATTATTATTCATCTCTAAAGTAATGATTCAAAAAATATATGCTTGATTTTAGGTTGATTTAATTAGTCGTTAATCCTTCATTTCTAGTACATTAGCTATCAAAATCTCTTTTGTTTCTTTCTAAAGAAAATAGATTTTTACATCCTAAGGAAAATCTTACTTACCTTTGCAGCCAATCAATACCAACACTGGAATGACTTTCTCCGACCTCAATCTCAATAAAGCCCTCCTCAATGCCCTGAATGATCAAGGTTTGACGACACCGACTCCCATCCAGGAGCAGTCTTTCTCTGTCATCATGTCGGGTAAAGATTGCGTGGGAATCGCCCAAACGGGAACAGGGAAAACACTGGCTTTTATGTTGCCTATTTTGCGCTTGATGAAATTTTCTAAAGTTGGCGACCCAAGAATATTGGTGGTCGTACCTACCAGAGAATTGGTTTTGCAAGTCGTAGAGGAAATTGAAAAGTTGACCACCTATATGACTTTGCGGACCGTAGGGATTTATGGAGGAACCAATATCAATACGCAAAAACAAAAAGTCATGGCTGGAGTGGATGTAGTCGTAGCCACCCCCGGTCGTCTAGTTGATTTGGTTTTTACACGAGCGCTAAGACTCAAGCAAGTCAAACATTTTGTCATTGATGAGGTGGATGAAATGCTTAATCTAGGTTTTCGAACCCAACTCAACAACATCCTAGATTTGTTGCCGAAAAAGCGACAAAGTCTTTTGTTCTCAGCGACAATGACCAAGGAAGTGGAGACTATTATTGATGACTTTTTTAATGTCCCCGTTAAGATCGAAATTGCTGCTACCGGAACACCTTTAGATAATATCAATCAAAGAGGATTTGAAGTTCCTAATTTCTATACGAAAGCTAATTTGCTAAAAGTCCTCTTACAGGAAGAAGAAGTATTTAATAAGGTTTTGGTCTTTGTAAGATCTAAAGCTTTAACGGATATGCTTTTTGACCTCCTAGATGAAGCGATTCCAGAAACAGCGGCGGTTATTCATTCCAATAAATCCCAAAATTATCGGATCAATTCTGTACAAGGTTTTGAGGAAGGGAAATTCCGTGTTTTACTAGCCACGGATTTGATTTCTCGGGGTTTGGATTTCTCGGAAGTCAGTCATGTTATCAATTTTGATATGCCCGAAGTGGCAGAAGATTATATGCACCGAATTGGTCGAACGGGTAGGGCAGAAAAAACGGGAGAATCCATTAGCTTTATCAGCGAAGCAGAATATCCCTTCCGCGAAGCGGTGGAGTCTTTGATGAAAACTACGATTCCGATAGAGCCACTTCCAGAAGGTTTGGAGATTTCCAAAGAGCGAATCGAAGCAGAGAAATTACCGGATGGTCAGAAAAATTATTTGCCGGAGGCGACCATCAAACATTCCAAGGGAGCTTTCCACGAGAAGAAAGATAAAAACAAGAAAGTCAACCTTGGCGGTTCCTATCGTCGAGAACTAAAAGCGAAATATAAAAAACCAATTAAGCGAAGTGCCAAAAAGAAAAAATAGCATCTTCACTTTTCAATCCATCACCTATCTAGAGCCGCATAAATCTTGAGAGTCAATATCATTGGAGGAGGTCCTGCTGGATTAATGGCCGCGGAGCAATTGGCTCCTATACATGAAGTACATCTTTATGAAAAAGGAAAGGCCATTGGACGTAAGTTTTTGGTTGCTGGAAAAGGGGGCTTTAATTTGACCAATAGCCTCACTGGCGAAGATTTGCAAAATAAATATTTACCCACCGATTTTCTAAAATCCACTCTACAAAATTTTGATTCTAAAGCCACCTGCGAATGGTTAAAGGATTTGGGGATACCCACCTTTATCGGAAGCAGTGGCCGTATTTTTCCGGAAAAAGGAATAAAGCCTATTGAGGTGCTACAAATGTGGAAAGAGCGTTTGCTAAAGCTTGGTTTGCAAATCCACTTGGAACACGAGTTTGTAGGTTTTACAAAAGACGGAGAAACTAAAATAAAGCATTTGGAAAAGGAAGAAGTCTTGTCTGGAGAGAAGACTATTTTTGCCTTAGGTGGCGCTTCTTGGCCAGTGACGGGGTCTACAGGGACTTGGCTTACGCACTTCGAAAATTTGGGCATTCCTGTAAAACCTTTTCAAGCTTCCAATTGTGGTGTTCTGATAGATTGGCCTTCTGGTATCAAAGTTCATACGGGAAAGCCCTTAAAGAATTGCATTTATTATTTTGGAGAAAATCAAAGTACTGGCGAAGTGGTTCTGACAGATTATGGAATGGAAGGCAATGGCATTTATCCCATTCTCCCGATGCTCCGCAATGCCTTGAATCAAGGAAAAAATCCAAGTTTGAAGATTGATTTAAAACCTAGAAATTCTTCCGAACAACTCTTACAAAAGATAGGCAATAAAAGCCCAAAGAATTACGCCAAGGCATTAAATCTCAATCCGGTTCAATTGGCTTTGCTTAAGGCTTTTACGGATAGAGCTACTTATTTAAATCCTACATTACTGACCAAGGCGATCAAAGGTTTGGCCATTCCGGTATTGGGTTTGCGACCCTTGGAAGAAGCAATATCCAGTGTCGGTGGAGTGGCTTTGGAGGCAGTCAGTGCTGATTTTTCCTTAAAGGAATTTCCTGCTATTCATCTCCTTGGGGAAATGTTGGACTGGGATGCACCGACAGGTGGTTATCTATTGCAGGCTTGTTTTGCTATGGGGAAGCGGATGGGAGAGGTGATCAATGAATCTGAAAAATAATCTGCGGTGCGGCTTGTAGCTGAATGTACTAGCACTTAATTCCTAATATTTCATAAGAGAAAAGATTCCAAAATACCATTTGCAAAACGAGTTAAGGGCTACCTTCCAGATAGCCCTTAGCTTTTCCTAAGGAAAGACTGCAAAACAAGAACGGTAGAATCTACGAGCAGACAATAGGATGCAAATCCCCTTTTTTTTATCAAACCAACTGTTCGTTACGACTTACAACAGGTTACAGGACAAGAAACAAGTCTTTCCATTACTTCATCCGATACCGAAGCCCCAAATAGAACTCTCGCCCCTTCGTTGGCCCCCAATTAAAAGCAGGATCAAAATAAGGACCGAAAGGATCATCATAAGCCAAGATCGGGAAGGTCTGTCGGAAATCAAAAATGTTTTCAATCCCCGTATAAATTTCAAATTGCGTCCAACGACGAGTCAATTGGAAATCCAAGTACCCATAGGTTTCAGAATAATGCGGTTTTCGATATTCGCTAGGATAGTCATGAGTATGGGGAAGCCGTCTTTCACCAAACCATTCATAAGTTCCGTCGAATTGCCATTTGTCATTTTTGGTGCTATAAGAAGCATTGAAAAGCAATTGTTGTCTGGGAACAAAAGGGAGTATTATCTTTTTACCTTCTTCCATCCGATAAACATTCAAGTATTTATAAGCAGCTTTGAAATCTATGCGTTCAAAGAATTCCAATTTGCTTTCCAATTGGAAACTTTGCGAAACGCTTTCTCCATAAAAATTATCCACATTAGCCACACTAGCGGTACTAAAGTCTGGGAAAATCTGATTTTGGAAAAGAATATAATAAGCATCTGCCGATAAGGTTAGATTGACATTGGTAAAGCGGAATTGTTTGATTCCGTTCAAGCCAATATTTAGCGCTTCTTCTGGTGCTAAGTTTTCATGATCAAAAAAGAGCAGTCGATTGCTTGCGATGATATTGGTTCGTTCGGCCAATACCTGCGCTCTGCGGAATCCTTTGCCAATAGAGAAGCGCAAGTCAATGTCTTTGGGTAGTTCTGCGCGCACCAAAAATCGCGGCGCAATTTTCCAACCAAATCCTTCATGCAAGTCTGCGCGGATACCAGAGATGATGGTAAAGGGCGCTAACTTTAATGTATTTTCTGCAAAAACGCCCGGAATATTAAAATCCGAATTATACGTGCCAGCATAGTTTAAATAAGCAAATTCTTCAACGGCACTAACTTGCTCTTCCATGCGATTGAGTCGGAGACTAGCCCCTGCTTTTAGATTGTGATCCTTTTCTCCATAGAACCAATCGCTGTAAAGATTACTGGTAAAGTTCACCTGTTGGGCATCGTATTTTTTCACCCCAAAATAGCTTTCCTGATCATGGAGAAAAGTAGAATTTAACCAAGTCAATGCCAAGTCGTCCTTCAACTTATAGTTTAGTTTAGCATAAACATCAAACTGTGTGATATCCACCGTTTGACCATAAACACTATTGCTACCCAAATCTGTTTTTCTAGAATAATCCATGGTTCCGCCTTCTCTAACTTCATCCCATAAGCGGAGTCCCAATTGCGCCTTTAATTTGGGTTGGTCGGGATTATTATAGATCAATTTATTATAGAAAGAAACTCTTTGGGTGCTTACGATGTCTCTAAAACCATCACCATCTCGGTCGATTTTTCCAGCAGGTAAAGTCAAGTGAGCGGTAGTAAAATTGCTCCAACTTTTACGTTTTACTAAATGATTGATATTATACTGCGTCTCTCCAAAGGAATTGGCAAAAGCATTGAGGTATAAGCGCGGTGCATTTTCAGGTTTGGGAGGAAGGATATTGATTTGACCACTAATGCTTTCAAATCCTTGTAAGACAGAATTGGTTCCTTTCGAAATAAAGATATTCTCAATCATGGTGCCCGGATAAGATCCCGCTCCATAAGTTAGTCCCAAACCTTGAATCAAGGGCATTCCATCAAAAAGCAATTGATTATAAACGCCAGAAATACCAAGGATTCTTAATTCTTTGGCATTCGTCACCACATTGGTAGTCATAGAGTTGACGCTGGCATTGGTGCTAAAACATCCCGCAAGGCTACAACAGGCCGCTCTTTCAATCTCCCGCGAACCAATGATTTCTAATTTTTCAGGGGTATTGCCAAAGCGAGTAGCTTTGCTTTGTGAAGTGACTTCCACCGTCACTAGCGAATAATCTTCGATCATTTGGATGTCCCAATGTTGAATTGTTCCAACTGGTAAAACCTCCGTATTAAAGCCGATATAGGAAATCACTAAGGTACGGTCGCTGATCCCTTCATCAGAAATACGGAAGAATCCCTCTTCATCGGTTACGGTTCCGATGTTGGTGTTTTGCCAAAGCACATTAGCACCGATCAAAGGAACCCCCTCAAGAGTACTAAGCTTTCCGGTGATTTCAGCCCCAAAAAGTGGAGCAGAAAAGGCAAGCCAAAAGGCCAAAACAATATATTTATAGTTCATACGAATTATTTGTATCAACAAGATAGATAAATTTTTATAGAATGTAAATAAGCTAGGGAGGCATAAAGTTTGAACTTATGCGATATTTTCTTGTAAAGAAAGCCAATTAGAAGGGAAGGAAGTTGATTCAAGAGTAAAACAACTCCGAAGATTAAAGGTACAAAAAAAGGACTAAAAAGGGAAAATGATTAATTTTGTGTTGGATGAAGACAAAGAGAATTTTACCAGCAGAATGGAATCGACAAGGGGGGATTCAACTGACTTGGCCACATCGCCAGACGGATTGGGCACCGATACTCGAAGAGGCGATTGCTTGTTTTGTAGCGATTGGGAAAGAAATTTTGAAAAGCCAAGGTCTTTTGGTAATCTGTCAGAATGCGGTGGAGGTAGGCAGGCATTTTAAAGATTGTAGACAAGAGCGACTGTATTTGATCGAAATTCCATCGGATGATACTTGGGCGAGGGATCACGGAGCGATCACGGTTTTGGAGCAGGGAAAACCTGTTTTACTCGATTTTAAGTTTAATGGATGGGGTGGTAAATTTACAGCGGATTTGGATAATGCCATTAACCGCTCCTTGTGGAATCAAGCTGTCTTTGACCCGATTTGTGCTTTTGAAAATCACCAAGCTTTTGTCTTAGAAGGGGGAGCGATAGAGTCGGATGGGAAAGGAACTATTTTGACCACCAAAAGTTGTTTGTTGAATGCCAATAGAAATCCTCATTTGCAGCCAAATGAAATCGAAAATTATCTGAAAAAGGCACTTGGCGCGGAGCGGATACTTTGGTTGGCTAATGGTTATTTGGCAGGAGATGATACCGATAGTCACATTGATACCTTGGCTCGGTTTTGCGATGAAAATACCATTGCCTATGTACAATGCCTCGATCCCCAGGATGAACATTTTGCAGCATTACAAGCCATGGAAAAGGAATTGCTGGCATTTACAAAAACCAATGGAAAAGCCTATGAACTGATTCCGCTACCGATGGCGGAGCCCGTTTATAAGAATGGAAAACGACTTCCGGCTACTTATGCTAATTTCTTGATTATCAATGATAAAGTCTTGTTGCCTTTTTATGATTCTTTAATGGATCAAATGGCCTTAAGGCAATTGGCCAAGGCATTTCCCAATCGGGAAATCATAGGCATTGATTGTCGTGTTTTAATCAAACAGCAGGGTTCGCTACATTGCGTGACCATGCAATATCCAGCAGGTGTTTTATGACTAAAAAAAGAACGATACAAGTCGCTTTGATTCAGCAAGCCAATGGAGCCGAAGTGACACAGAATATTTTGTGTTTGGAAAAAAGCATCCGAGCTGCCGCCGCTAAGGGGGCGGAATTAATTGTGTTGCAAGAATTGCATAATAGTCTTTACTTTTGTCAAGTGGAAGCCGTCGAAATCTTCGATTTAGCAGAACCGATTCCGGGGCCTTCTACTGATCATTTTGGGGCTTTGGCCAAAGAGCTGGGAATCGTATTGGTGACTTCTCTTTTTGAAAAAAGGGCTGCGGGGATTTATCACAATACCGCAGTAGTCTTTGATACTGATGGGGGCATAGCTGGGAAATATCGTAAGATGCATATTCCGGATGATCCTGCTTATTATGAAAAATTTTATTTTACGCCAGGTGATTTAGGCTTTGAACCAATCCAGACTTCTTTAGGTAAATTGGGCGTTTTGATTTGTTGGGATCAATGGTATCCGGAGGCCGCAAGGTTGATGGCGATGAAGGGCGCAGAAGTCTTGATTTATCCGACAGCCATCGGCTTTGAATCTTCCGATGCTCCTGCGGAGCAGCAACGACAAAAAGAGGCATGGATCATTTCGCAGCGAGCCCATGCCATAGCGAATGGAATACCTTTGGTGGCGGTAAATCGCGTAGGTTTTGAAGCGGATCCTTCTGGGCAAACGAAGGGGATTCAATTTTGGGGGAATAGCTTTGTGGCCGGACCACAGGGGGAACTGATCGCCGCAGCAGAAGGCGAAAAAGAAATGATTTTGTATGCGGAATTAAACCTTCAGCGTTCGGAAGATGTTCGGAGGATATGGCCCTTTTTTCGCGATCGCAGAATTGATGCCTATGCTGGCTTAGTCAAACGATTTTTAGATTAATTTAAACACTCGATTTTTAGTAATAAACATGCAAGAACTCAATCCAACCGTTTTTATAGGATCGCTAGAATGGCGAGAACCCATCACTACCTTAACGGATTTCTTAGTAGGTCTGGTAGGCTTTTATGCTTTTTATCGCTTACAAACCTATAAGGGCGAAAAACGCGAAAATTTTAATTTCTATAAGTTTTACTTTCTCTGTTTTGCAATCGGGATGACTTCCGCAGCTTGGTTTGGACATGCCTTGCAAGCCTATGTTGGACCGAGGATGAAAATCATTGGTTGGTGTATGAGTGCAACTGGATTTTTATGTTTGGGTTGGGCGACCTTAATAGAGGTGAAACCATTGATTCCCAAATGGCTCTTGTCCACTTTTAAGGCTTGGATGTTGATTGAATATCTACTGGTGGTTGGTCTGATGATTCATCCAGATTATAGCAATTTTATGATTCCCCAAATCAACTCAACGGTCTTTTTGATCTTTCTGATTCTCCCCATGCATTTCTTTAATTATTGGAGGACCAAAAGCGCTGGAAGTTTTTGGATTGCTTGTACGATAGTCTATGGAATTGTGCCGGGGATCGCCTATAATACCCAGTTTAGTTTGAGTCGATGGTTTAATTATCACGACATTAGCCATTGCTTGATGGCAGTTTTTATGATCTTGATGTTTTTCGGAATAAGGAGGATAACGGGGATGGAAGCTTACGAAGCGCAAGCAGAATCTTCCTTTGGGAAAATGGCTTAATTGGCTTTGCGGAATAGCAAGTGTTTAGGAAGTTAACAGTTCTTTTTGCACTTTCATGGCCCAAGCATTTTCCTTTTTTAGAAAATTCCGCAAGGCATGTTTGATGATCCATTTGCGTTCTTTGCTCGCCTTGGTTTTCCATTGATTGATGAGCTTTTGGCCGATGGGGAAATTATCCTTTAAAACGTCATTGAGACAATTGGCTACCGATTTTTGAACATACTTTGAAGGATCATCTTTTAATTGTTCGAGAATGGGGAGGATAGGACTTGGATCATCAATGAA
>CAYQRA010000188.1:0-10196 GCA_964419315.1 uncultured Saprospiraceae bacterium
TACTCTTTGGATGCAATAAAGTAGGCAAAATGGTAAAACCATCTGCTTTAGGAAAAGAAAAGGGATCATACAAATCATAATCATAGCCTTTTCCAACCTGCATCGGTGCAAAATGAAATTGCAAATCAATGGGGTTTGGGCCGCTCCCTATTTTGGTAAACGCCACCGCTTCTAATGGTCCAATAGTCAAAGCTCCCTTTTTGGTCAGGAGGTATTTAAATAATGCTTTGATTTGTTCCCAAGGTTTGAGGTAATGGTTGAGTCCCAATTGTTGGCTAGCAATCGCCCCCGTACTACAAAACAAATGATCCTGTAGATTTTTACCTACCCCATTCAGATTATGTTGACAAGTGATGCCTTGTGCTTTTAATTCGGCTGCTTCGCCAATCCCAGATAGCATCAATAATTGAGGTGACTGGAAAGCTCCTGCCGAAAGAATAACTTCTTTATTGACCATGATGCGTTTTGGCTTTCCGTTTCCTTTGAGGTATTCTACCCCAACGGCTCTCCCCTTTTCGAGGATAATCTTAGTCACCCTTGCTCGGGTGATCGCTTTTAAGTTAGCACGTTTTAAAGCAGGTTTTAAAAAAGCATCGACAGCACTCCATCTTCTACCTGCTTTGATATTAAATTGAAAAAAGCCAGCACCAGCTTGTTCTTTACCATTATAATCTGAATTTGCGGATAGTCCATTTTGTATACAAGCCTCTATAAAAGCTTGCGCAAATGGAGTTTTAAAATCTTGTGCTTTGGAAACATACAAAGGACCATTTGTTCCATGATAACCATCATCCAATTGAGTCGCTTGTGCGTTGGCTTCTGAGCGGATGAAATAGGGTAAAATATCGGAAAAGGCCCAACCTTTATTTCCCAACGCAGCCCAATGATCGTAATTGGCCTTATTTCCCCTGACATAAGCCATCGCATTGGTCGAACTACAACCACCTAGTACCTTGCCTCTGGGCAAATACATTTCTCGATTATTGATGTGCGTTTGTGGAGTAGTCGAGAATCCCCAATCATAAGGTTTTCTATTCAATTGGGAATAAGCACCTGGGATATGTAGCATTGGATCTCTATCTGGTCCACCTGCCTCGAGGAGTAGAACTTGATTACTAGCATCTGCACTTAGCCGATTGGCTAAAACACAACCAGCTGAACCTGCTCCAATAATAAGGTAATCGGTATTTTCCATATTCGTTTTTCTTTTGCCAAAAAGGCAAGTCACAGAATCCCTAAGATAATTATTAATCCGCAGAAAAAAAGTAATCTTTCCTTAAGACCAGTTACTTATCTTCAAAATAACCGCCAATGCCTCCTTTGCTCCGAGTATCAAGATATATTCCCGCCTACAAAACAAAACAATACACCTACATTTGTTCTTTTTTTATGGCTTTTAAAGAAAATCAAAACCTCACAAGCACCTAGTAATCAATAGCTAAGCGCAAAAATCAAGACTAGATTTAAAAAAACCAATATGGCAAGGAAATAATTCTGTCTTTTTGAATGGATCGGTTTAGTAATAATTTGACACGAATAGACTTTATTTCCAAGTACTCACTAAATTCGAAACAGATGATTCTAGAAAAAAAATACCCTGCGCCTCTTAATCTCGAAAAGCCATTAAATAGACCAATGGAAGCAAACAACTTAGCGATTAACCCCAAGGATTATCCTAATGTACTCATTAGCACCAAAAATGGTTTGGAATGTCTTCGAGAGCGGGATATTATCTATGCTAAGGCAATGGGAAGTTATACTACGCTGTATTTGGCCGATGGCAAGCAGTATACCAGTTCTAAAAAATTAAAGGAAGTCGAAAATGCGCTGGCCTCTAATTACTTTTTCCGTATTCACCATTCTCATTTGATCAACCTCCATCACATAAAGGTCATTCGGAATCAACAAATCAATCTGGTCTTGCTTTCGGATGGAACCGAACTGGAAATTTCCAAGCGGAAGAAGGGAGCTTTCTTTGCTATTTTTAAACGATTATAAGGTAAAAGGAGGGCGAAAGAGATTTGTCCGATTGGTTTTTAGCGTTTTAGTGCTACTAAGCAAGTCCAATTTTACTAGCCGTCTGGCAGATGGCGCGAACTGATATTTCACCGGTATAATTTCCAAATAAATTTCGATGGGGATATTCCGTTTTCAAAAGATGATCCATCTTAAACCAATTGCGATACAATTCGGGAGAATAAACTGGAATTGCTTGTGGCCATCGCTTAATGATTTTGTTTACAGGATTTCCTTGGAGGTCAAAAAGTTGATCCAATTCTTTGAGGATCAGCTCCTCTATAGCTTTATCGCTAGATTTGATCAAATCTAGCTTAGGAGAATCATCTCGAAGAATACAAGTCAGACTTAGTAAATCTGGGGAAGTAGAACGATTGGGGAAAATACAAGAATTGAAGAGAATCCCAAGAGTGACCAAACCTTCGGTTCTTGGAATCAAACAACCAAAGCCGTTTTGGAAGTTGGCCAAATCCTTTCGCTGAAAGAAAAAAGTACTGCTAATCAAAGGGGTGTATTGGACGTCATCCAACATTTGGGAAAGTGCTCCGTCAAAAAAGTGCTTGCTTTGGAAAGCTGGAATCGTTATCAAAAGCTGGTCATTGGACGCTTTGAGTCCTAAACCATCGGTTTCATAAGAAATATGAGCTTCCAAATGCTTACTTAAGGCGCTTGTCAAATCTCCCATTCCTCCTTTAAAACTATGAGTCCCTATTCTTCCTTTTGCTCCATTAGTATTTTTGGATCTTTCCCCTCTATTTTTAAATAAAGCAAGTGGCATTAAATCACTCTTATTCATTATTTTAGCAATCCTAGATAAAGCGCCTGGGAAGCTCAATTGTTGGGGATTGGCGGCATAAATACCCGCTAAACCAGGACCTAGTAGGTGATTGGTAAAAGCTTTTCCAAAGTAAGTATCGCCAAAATCAGCGGCAGTTTCTAAGGTTTGTCGATGTGGCCAAATGGCTTTGGCGGTCAGGTTGAGCGATTCTAGCAAATTGAGCGGATAGCGGTGGAGTTTTTTATCGCGAACCAAAAATCGTTTTTTGGCAGTTTTATCAGGCGCCATTAGTTCCAAACCCAAATCATCTGCTACTTCTTGCAACTCTGGACACCAGATAAAGCCATTCGCTCCAGATTCGACGATCCCCTCTGGAAGACTTTGCGTTCCCAGCAAACCACCTGCTTTTTTACTTTGTTCGATTATCTCAAAATCAAAACCTCTCTTTTTCAAATAAAATCCAGCCATTAATCCAGAAATCCCAGCTCCAATCACCTTTATTTTCTGGTGTTTGGAGAGCTTTCCTCCCAATATGGAACTTTCTTGAATTATATATTTCATTTTGGATTAATATTTGCAATAGTCCACTATAGATTCAATTCACAGCGAATCTAAGCCCAAAAAACGTTTTGGGCTCTTTTTAGGAGTAAGTATTTTGTCATTTTTCAAAGTAATATTGGTAGCCCCTATATTTTAACATATACTACAAATTTTACTGCCAAAAGGATAATGTCAACTCTTCCCCCTAAAATCCCCCTAAAAGACAACCTATTTGATCCAATGGTATGACAATGAGGATATTATAAAAAAAATAATACTAAGAAAGTTTGCTATCAAACCTTGTTATTATCAAATAAAAGTTCTAAAATTGTGGAAGATTTTACAAAGAGAAAACAGAAGGGATAAAATCCTCTCACACCCACTACCGTTTAAGTCCTCCACATCTGAATCTTTTACCCTCATTGTTTTAACCAATTTCACGGCAGAAAAGCCTAATTATTAACTTACACAGCAGTAAAACGCTATGGACTTACAGTACCTTTTAAGCATACTATCAAGAAGAAAATGGCTCATCCTAACCGTAATGATCATTGCGGCAATAGCCACTTATTTATTTGTAGAGCGGCTTCCGCCTACTTACAAATCTAACGCTCAACTTTCTACTGGAATCATTGATTTTAAGGGAATAAATGTAGAAAAGGATAATCCCTTCCTGCAGAAATTCACCATAGAAATTAGTTTTGGAAACCTCATTGAGTTTATGAAATCTCAAGAAAACATCCAACTCCTTTCTTACCAATTGCTTATCCATGATCTGGGAAGAGATAGTGTCAATCAAGAACTACCTTTTAGATCTCCAAAAGATTATGATGAAGACTTTGATATCAATGTATATGATCCAGGCGATATCAAGTTACTCGTAGCTACCATGCGAGAAAAAGTGAACAGTCTAGAAAACACCTTAGACGACTCTAAATTAGAGTTGATGTTTACGGAGCTTTCGAAGGCTTATGGCTATGATCCTGAAAATCTTCTGAAATACCATCTGTCTATAGAACGAAAAAACGAAACGGATTTTATTAAAGTAGGATTCGAATCGGAAAACCCGGAATACTCTGCTTTTGCAGTGGATACTTATTGTCGAGAGTTTTTGAGAAATTATTCTTTCTTACATGCCTCTGACGACAATGATAATGTTAGTTATTTCCGGGATAGAGTGAGTCAAAAGAAAGAAGAACTCGATAATGTCCGTGCAGAATTGGATGGTTATAGACTCAATAAAGGGATCGTAGATTTGGAAGGTCAAAGACAAGCGATTGTTTCTCAAATCACTCAATTAGAACAAGCGCGAGAAACGACTTCTGCAAAAATCCCTGGCTTAAAATCAGCGATCAATAGATTAGCGAGATACATCAAAGATATTGATCAAAAAACACAAGGAACTAAAACTGAAAATGTTTTGGCCAATCAGGCCATTCAAAACATGAAAGCAGAAATAGAAAAACTGAGAACGAAATATGCTGCTACTAATTATACCGACAAAAAGCTCGCAAAGAACATAGATCTTTATCAAAAAAATCTAGCGACGCAAATCAAGCGATTGGCTAAATTAGAATCGGCAGCAGAGGAAGATGAACTCGACAAATCAGAAGAAAAATTATTGGAACAAAGAATCGATAAGGAGCTGGAATTGAAAGATGCAGAAGAAAGTCTTTTGTCTATCGATGCGGAATTGATTCGTCTGAGAAAAAACAAATTAGGTTTGGTGTCTTCTGATACTTATGTACAAGGTTTGGCGCAAAAAGTGGAGCTCTTAGAGAAAGAATATTTGCAGTTGACTTCGAAGGAAAGTGATATGACGATTGAGATGGAAAGTTCTTCTTATCCTGTAAAGATTGTTACCTCCGCACAAGTCGCAGAGAAGCCAGAACCCGACCACCAAGTTATCCTTTCGGGCTTTGCCGGAATGGTCAGTGGTACCATGTGCGTAGTGGCTATCTTCTTCTTAACTTTCTTGGATGTGAGTCTAAATACGCCTCACCAATTTCAAAAATTTACCGAGGTTGACCTGCTTACCAGCATTAATAAAATCAAGACTAAAGGGCTGGATATCAAGAATTTATTCAACACTACTGGAAAAGATCCGAAGCTAGAAAACTTTAAAGAATCCATGCGAAACCTTCGTTATCAAGTGGAGTCTTCTGGAGCTAATAAGTTTTTATTTACGAGTACTAAAGCACAAGAAGGCAAGACCTTTATTCTGGTCAATCTAGCTCATGTACTGACTTTAAAAAACAAAAAAGTCTTATTGATTGATACCAACTTTAAGAATAATACGCTTACGCAAATGTCCAATAAAGACCGAGCGGAAAACCTTTTAAACAATTCGAAATTAATTGGAGAAAGTGAGTTTGACAGCGAATTTGTATCGAGTTCAATCAATGCAAAATTCAATTTGGACAATGTTGATATCATCGGTAATCGAGGATCTCATCAGTCCCCTTCTGAAGTCTTTGCTGGCAAGGATTTCAAAAACTTTATTAAAAAACTAGAAAACAGTTACGATTATATTTTCTTCGAAGCGGCTTCTCTAAATCAATATTCAGATGCGAAAGAATTGACAGAATATGCCGACAAGGTAATTGCTGTTTTTGCTTCGGAATCGGAGATTCGGCAAATGGATCGAAATTCGATTGCTTACCTAAAGAGCTTGGGCAACAAGTTTATGGGAGGAGTACTTAATCGATTGGATTTGAAAAACTTAGTTTAAAAAAGTTCAGGGGTTAAATATAGTTTAGCCCCTGATTTTTAGGGTTTAGTGCTATGACATTTCCATAGGTCTATTTTGAACTAAGACCAGGCAGTCCTGACAGAATCAAATCGTTACTCCCTTTGTGTGCCTAGCTGCCGGCATAGCCAGATTTAGTGCCGTTTTAATCAAGGGGGTTTCCTATTGCTTTTTTTGATAATTAATATCCGAATAAGCTAAAGTTTTCTTCTAGCATTTGTATTTTTGCGCTGAGCAATGAAATAAAAAAACAGTAGTAAAACGACCACTATTTTTGTCCCCAACATTGTCCAGCAATCCAAAGAGTCTCCCAAGTAAAAACCACACACCAAAAGCAAATATCTTAGTATTCTAAGACAAACGACTATATACTACATCAATATCACAACAACCTAAACAAGTAATCCCTTGGCGGAAACAAATAAATCCTATTGGCTTAAATCTGGCTTTTTCAGCATCCTTGAAAAAGGATCTGTCTTTGTATTTGGGTTTGGGAGTATCGCACTTTTAGCTAGAGGCTTGACTAAAGAGGCTTTTGGGATTTGGGTGGTTTTCAATACCGTTACCGCATTTTTTGAGGTGGCAAGAATTGGTTTACAGCAAAATGCACTAGTGAAATTTTTGAGCACCCACGAGGGAGAAGAAGCCGCAAAAATTGGAACGGCCTCCATGTTCAATAATATCATTCTCAGTGTATGCTCTGTGATCATTCTCTTTTTCGCAGGAAACTGGATTGGTCAAATACTGAATGCCCCGATATTAGGTTATTTCCTCAAGGTCTATTGTATTACTACCGTCCTACTTATCCCTTTCCAGCAGTTCAATTTTACACAACAAGCGCATCTTGATTTTTCTGGAATTTTCTGGGGAAATTTTGTCAATAAAGGCAGTTTCTTTACCTATGTTTTGGTGCTTTCTTTGCTGGGCAATGAATTGAGTGTAGAAAAATTGGTTTATTTCCAGATTTTCGCTGCGGTTTTTGGAAGCATTACCGCCTATATCTTTGCAAAGAAGTATTTATCCTTTAGTGCAAAGGTAGATTGGGGATGGGTAAAACGCTTACTGAACTTCGGTCGCTTTGTATTTGGTACCAATTTGAGTACCATGTTGTATAAAAATATTGATAAACTTATGCTCAGTGCGATGATCGCACCGGAAGTAGCGGGCATCTATGATATGGCCATAAAGATCACTAATCTCGTGGAAGTTCCGACTTTTTCTATTGCCTCCATAGTTTATCCGCAAAGTGCTAAAAAAATGATCGAGGAGGGAAAATCAGCGGTCAAACGGCTTTATGAGAAGTCGGTGGCAGCAATTCTGACCCTAATCCTCCCCTTCCTAGCGGTTATCTTTATATTTGCAGAGTATATTATCGTTTGGATGGCAACAGAAGATTTCTTAGAATCTGTCCCAATTTTACGAGTGACCATCCTATTTGGCTTATTTATTCCTTTTGCCGTCCAATTTGGTACGGCCATGGATTCTATGGGTAAGCCAAAATTGAATTTTCGCCTAACGGTGACCATGGCTGGCTTGAATTTGACCCTCAATTACTTCTGTATCAAAACTTTTGGTGTAATAGGCGCAGCTTATGGCACCCTATTGGCTTGGTTTATCGTATTCATTATAGGCCAAATCATATTATATCGGACTTTGGACGTCCGTTTTTATAATGCTTTTATAAGAATTCCCGATATTATCCGTGATGGCTTAAGAATGGCACAAAGAATGATTAATAAAAGTAGACCAGTATCTATTAATTCCGAATTATAAAATTTTCTTGTAATGACCCAGGAACAATTCGAAGATGGAGTAGCGTACTCCGAAGATAACTTTCAAAACGACAATGCGCCACACCTTAAGATTGACAAGGCGCTGATCCGCGAAAAATTTGACCTCAATGGCAAAAAAGTCCTTGACTTTGGTTGTGGAATGGGAGGAATGAGTGTTTGGTATGCCACCAATTGGGATTGTCAAGTATATGCTTTGGACATTGATCGCCATCATATTACGATTGCGGAGCACCTTAAGAAAAAGCATAAGGTAGATAATGTAGTCTTTAGTCAGAGAAATATTTTGGTGGATCATTTGAAAGAAGATGAGAAGTTTGATTATGTCTTTCTAAATGATGTAGCAGAGCACATTGCTTATCCAATTCTTCAGGAAATTTTTATCCAATTGGAAAAAGGTTTGGCCAAAGGTGGTAAAATCTTTGTGACTTATCCGCCTTGGAAAAGCCCTTATGCTTCTCACGTAACGCATGCGGTAAAAATTCCTTGGTGCCAGTATCTTCCAGCCAAAACACTGGATAATCTGATCAAGAAAAACAATATGCCGATAGTTGGAGAAGAAGAAAGTGATTTGTTGCAAGCTTATCATGGACTCAATCATTTGACCCATAAGAAATTGGTGAAAGTGGTTGAAAAAGCCAACTTAAAGCCTGTTTTCCGTAAGTCGCATTGTATTCTCAACCGCCTTCCGGGATTGGGAAATACCAATATCAACTTTTTCCCATTTGATTTCTTGGTGACCAAAGAGTTTATGTTGCTGGAAAGCAAAAACCAAAGTGTTGGTGCTGATCCGGCACAGGCTTTAGCAACTCAAACGCAGAGTAAATAGCGAAAACAATCTGTAATTTTGGTTTTCGTATTTTGTAGTTACCTGATTATAATCAAAGAACATGGACAAGAATTTTGATATTATATATTTGAGTTTATTTAGATGGAATGGCCCCTATTCTTCTATTTCAGAGGCTATGTCTAAGGAATTGTCCTTAAACAATCGGGTTTTTTACATCAATCATCCTTATTCTTACAAGGATTATTTCTCTGAATTGAAACGTCCAGAGGATCAAGGAAAGAAAGCCGGGCTGCAGAGTGGAAAAATACAGATGACCGAAGTGCATCCCAATGTTATTTCGATCACTACTCCCCTCACCTATCCGATCAATTTTATCAGTCCTGGAAAAATCTACGATTACCTATATCAACGCAATCAAAAAATTGTCTTGGATACCATCCGAGAGATCATCAAAAAGTATGATGTCAAGCGATTTGTTTACCTCAATTGCTTCGATCCTTTTTATGTGCCGGTATTGCCAAAAGAATTTGGTGCCAAAATGAGTATCTACCAATGTGTAGATGACATGGCGGTAAGCGAATACACCATTCGCCATGGAGTCCGACTAGAAACAGAGGCGATCAAAAGAGCAGATGCGACCACTTGTACCTCAAGAGAATTGCACCGCCTCAAATCACCGCATAGTCCAAACTGTCACATCGTACATAATGCCGCCGAAACAAGTATCTTTGAAAAAGCGATGCACGAAAATCTGGCTCGCCCCAAAGAATTATTGGAGGTAAAAGGAAAAATCATTGGCTTTATCGGTAATATGGATGCCTTACGAGTGGATTATCCATTGATCAAAAAGATCGCAGAAAAGAATCCTGATAAAACATTGGTATTGGTTGGCCCCGTCAACAATACAGAAATAGATGGCTTAGGAATTCGCAAAATGGCGAATGTAATTATGCCTGGTCCAAAAAATATTACGGAGTTAGCTCCTTATTTAAAATGCTTCGATTGTGCAATAATTCCATTTATTTGCAATACCTTAACCAGAAGTATTTATCCGCTAAAAATAAATGAATACCTCGCAGCGGGTCGCCCAGTAATTTCTTCCAAATTTTCGGAGGATATCCAAAGTTTTGGAGAACATATTTACTTGTCAGAAAATCACGAGGAGTTTTTAAATAATATCAACCTAGCCATTGCAGAAAATACAGCGGAAAAGATGCAAGAACGATTGGAAGTGGCACAAAGCAATGACTGGCATTCGCGAATAAATCAGGTTTGGTCTATTGTCAATGACCACCTCAATGAGAAAAAGAAGGAATTTAATAAAGTCGTTTAAGTAAAACTACTTTGGTGTGATCTAGGGTGCAGCTTCAAGTTGTAATTGAGATCGTGCTAAAAATTTAGCTTTTTACTTCAACGTATTCATACTATACCATGGAAGTGTTTAACCTTTAGTCCTGAAGATCTTTACTTCAAAGCCTAAATACTCGCTTCTTCGAGAAAACAAATGATCGTAGTGAAGTCATATCAATCCAT
>CAYQRA010000189.1:0-10178 GCA_964419315.1 uncultured Saprospiraceae bacterium
TTGAAAACCAAGCACTTACAATAATTCTCAACCTCCATTTTAAAACAACTTCTTAGCTAATGGAATAGCAAAAAAATAGCTTGACCCAACCTTCGTCTTGATTTCAACGTGTATTTAATTGATAAGGGTAAAGAAAAAGGAAAAATTAATTTCAACCAATTTTTTTATTCTTAAAACAAAAA
This sequence comes from uncultured Saprospiraceae bacterium, assembly GCA_964419315.1. Taxonomy (GTDB): domain Bacteria; phylum Bacteroidota; class Bacteroidia; order Chitinophagales; family Saprospiraceae; genus CALLVY01. Next base: position 183 of record CAYQRA010000189.1, read on the forward strand.
ATTATGAAAAAAGTAAATGAAAAAACAAACGTGTTGCCGATGATTCTTTTCATTCTAAGTCTTTTTATTTTTCAATCTTGTCAAAAAGGGGAAAGATTACTGCAACCGGAAGAGAGTCGACAAGTTTTACAAATGAATGATTTAAGTCGAAGCTTTACGGCTTTTAGTGCAATTATGGAGCGCATGGATAAAGACTATAATTATCCGACTAATGTACCCAGCGAAGAAGCAATAAAAAACGATAGCGAATTGCTAAAATTGATGGAAGAATATGATCAGCTGAATGTCAAAATCCAAGCTTATGAATTAACAGAAAAGGAACTCTATGAAGCGGCCAGTACTTTGTCTGAAGAAGGTAGAATCCAAGTGTATATTCCTGAAGAATTATCAAAAAATTCTTCGTCCTCTGCCTCCATTAGGAATAATAAATGTGTAGGCGCTGCTGGTAATAGATTACTTGCTCGTCTTACTCTTTGTAGTTCGGGTGGAATCGCCATTAGTCTGATTTTTAGCGCTCAAGTCCGCGATTGTGTCAATTGGGCCCATAATTCTTATGCGTTGGAAGTAGCAGCTTGCAATTAAGCTTGCCTAAGACTGTGCTCCACTTATAGAAAAATGATGTTTTGTGAAAACCAAGATTAGATAAGCCGTTCAGCCCGTCAGGAAATTATTTCTGGCGGGCTTTTTTGTTTTTCTGTAAAGAAATAACCAACACACCGATGATCACCAAGACCGTACCGATCCATTGTAGATTCGTAAGTCTTTCCCCAAGGAAAATATAAGCAAGAACAATCGTAGACACTGGGCCAATGCTCCCGATAATGGAAGTATTGCTCGCTCCAATTCTAACCAAACCTTCTGAAATCAAAAAGGAAGGAAGTACGGTAGCAATCACTGCCATCAAAAGGCAAAGTCCATAGACTGGCATCGGAAAATTAAACAAATCTAGCCCATTTTGTATCGCATGATGACAGAGGACTCCAAAAGCGGCACTGATCATAACCCAAGAGGTAAAGCGCAGATTGCCAAATTTGGGCAAGAGCTGAGTGCTAAAAATCAAATAAAAAGCATAGGTGAAAGCCGAGAAAAAAATCATGGAAGCTCCCAAGAAAAATTGATCATTTTGCTCCCAGCCCACATCCCCCGCTAAAGCAAGCCCAATGCCGGTATAAGTCAGCACCAAAGCGATTAATTGACTCCCATTGATTTTTGTTTTATAAAGTAAAGCAGAAAAAATCAAAACCATGGTTGGATATGTAAATAGGATCAGGCGCTCGATGCTGGCAGACACATATTGGAGTCCAAGAAAATCCATTAGGCTGGCTAGATAATAACCCACAAGACCAAGGGCAACAACTGCAGCCCATTCCTTGTTGGTGATGGCTTTCGCTGGTGGTGGACTATTTTTAGACGCCCAATAGGCAATGGCCAAATAGATCGGTAAAGCAAAAATCATCCGTAGCGCCAACAAGGAAACACCATCTACTTCATAGCGATAGGCTAATTTTATGAGTATGGCTTTGGAAGAAAATAAAACAGCTCCGGTAAAAACCAAAATCGCTGGAATCACTAAGTTGTCGGATTGTTTGTTTTTACTAGTTGTACTCATTATCCAAAGGTAGTCTATATTTTGAAAGAAGTTCTTTGCCTCCCTACATTTTAATCACTATCTTTTCCGTCTGTAAAAAAAGAAAAAATCGATTGCTCATGTCGCATCAAAATATTTATAAAGAAGCATGTGTGGAAACCATGGCGGAAGCATTGTTTGCAAGCGCGCAGGGCGCCAATCGCTTAGAATATTGTCGGGATTTGCAAGCGGATGGCTTGACTCCCTCTTTGGAAGAAATAACAGAATTATTGGGACAGATCGATATTCCCGTAAAAATAATGATCCGACCTAGAGCGGGCGATTTTTGCTATGATGAAAAAGATTTGGCAACCATGGCCAAGAGCATTCAGGTTTTTAAAGCATTGCCAATAGCTGGTTTTGTAACTGGAGCGTTGACCAAGGAAAATAAAATTGATGTGGAGGTCATGAAGCGCCTAGCCACCGCCGCCGCGCCGCTTCCCATTACTTTTCATAAAGCGATTGATAGCGTAGCCGATAAAATCGAAGCCATTGACCAATTGAAAGAAATTGATGGCATTGATAGTATCTTAAGTTCTGGTAGTTGTCCTACTGCGCTAGAAGGAAAAGAGACCTTACGGGAAATGTTGGATTGCGCAGGTACTGCACTTAGGATTATTCCGGCAGGAAAGATCACAAGTCAAAACTTATTGGATGTTCATCAGGCCATCGGCGCTCAGGAATACCACGGACGAAAAATTGTGGCACCGATGCAAAGCAAAACTCAAAAAATGGAAATCAAAAATTTAGCACAAACTTCTTTGGCGGATATTACGGACTGCTTCAACCGGTCTTTTGCAGATTACATTGTGAAATTCGAAGCAACGGAAGAACAATTGCGGGCTCGCTGGAAAGCGGGGAGAGTAGATTATGAAAGCTCCTTTGGTGCTTTTGCCGGAGATCAACTGGTTGGCTTTTTTATCTCGGGAGTCGATGATTATAATGGAAAACGGACCGCTTTTAATATGGCTACTGGGGTGATTCCTGCTTTTCGGGGGCGCAGAATAGTTAAGCAATTATACGAACATGCTTTTCCGCACTTTCGTGCAATTGGCATTCGTCAATGTATGCTCGAAGTCATCGTAGGTAATGATATTGCGATTAAAGCGTATCAAAGTGTGGGTTTTGAAATTGGTCGAACCTTACACTGCTTTTCGGGAAGTTTGAACCTGACCGTAGAGGAGATTTTACCACCTTTGCGGTTTAGAAAAACAGCGGTTCCACGCTGGAAGAAATACAAATCTATGGAACCTTATGCCCCCTCTTGGGAACATACCGCGGCTGCGATTGATTTGGCTAGAAAAGAATATGAGTATTGGGAATTTTATGAAGGAGATGTATTGCAAGGCTTTTTTTGTGGGAAAAAAGAAAATGGCTTTACGCCTCATGTGTGGGTAAATCCTGCTCGGTGGAATGACCTAGGGCCTTTTCTTTTTGCACGAATGGCCACTCGCTTTGGAAAGTTGAAAATCAATAATGTAGAATCAACTGCAACAGATTTGATTGGGCTTTTAAAAAGGCGAAAACTAAAAAACACCATTGATCAATATGAGATGAAAATGGATTTATAATTGCTGACGACCAACCCCTGTGGATGATTTTTCGTAGTAAGTAATAAAGCTAAAAGCCTCATAAGAGGAGGATTAAATAGATCCGTTTTAGTTTGATTTTACTAAATTATAAAAGTCTATGAAAAATCTAATGTTTCTCTTTCTTCTATCTGGATTGTTTCTTTTTTCTTGTGAGAAAGAAGATATCAAGCTGTTTTGCACAGAGGTCAATGAAATACGTGATGCAATATCCATTGATGATAAAACAATCGATAAGGCAGCTGTGGAGGCAGCAATCAATAAAATAACTAGCGATCTAGCCCCCAATCCTAGTCAGGTAGACCCAATAGGGCAGATGGGCAATCTAATTCAGCTGATCGAACGGTTAAATGATTGCGATGGGATGGAAGCTACCTTTGGATGTTATGCTTGTGCGGAATCCCTTCCACCGCTATCTTCCATAATTATCGTAGTAGAAAAAGGTGGTCAAAAATTGAGCAAGGGTATAAGTATTATTACTCCTGATACCGGAACTTTAAAATATGGTGGGATTTATTAGGGGAGAAGGACGGAAGTATAAAACCTAAAAAAGAGGCTTTTTCTTAGAAAAGGCCTCTTTTTTTATACGATCTAGAAAGGTACAAAATAAGCTTTTGCTTTTCTCGTTCTAAATTAGGTGTGGATTTATTCATGGCGCAAAATCGAAAATCACCAGATGACTCTTAGACTTACTTTCCTATTTAGTTTTCTTTTGTTTGGCGTTTCTCTTTTTTCTCAATCTAAAACGCAGATTGTAGAGGCTTTTGGTATTGATATCCTTCCTGCATTTATTGCCCTTGGTGGTGGAACCAATTCTTACGATGAGGTAGAATTGATCTATAGAATTAATAATGAAGACCTCCGCCAATTACGTCTAAAACTTAACATCAATAATCGCGCAATCATCAATGAAGAAAGTATTTTTTCTTCAGAAGCAGCTTCGCTTCCTTGTGGAGAACTCATTCCCAAGATGATGAATAATTATACTCCTACCCAGAATATTCAAGTGGCTATGGGCCTGGCCAAATATATTCCTTCTTCCAAATTTCCTTTGTATTATGGTTTGGATATCAATATGGGAGTCAATCGAGGAACGGTAGAATCTATTCGCCAGACTTGTAGTTCTAATGATACTTTATTGGTGAATGCTGTTAGAGAACAAAATGCTTATTCTTATTTGATTGGACTTACTCCCGTTCTTGGTACAGAGTTGAGCCTCGATCGCCTGACGCTAATTATCGAATTTGGTTTTGCTGCGAATTATAATTTTGGAAAACATCCCTACCTCGATGAAGAGTTGAATAAAAAAGAAATTGGAGTGTCTCGCCTTGATTTTATTCTCAATCGCTTTTTAAATGATTTTGCGATCTTGTATCGGTTTTGACATTTCTCTGTCTAATTACTTCCCCCTTTCTCACAAATCCCCTATCTTCAAGATCAATAAACCTTCCGGTGAATCTTAGATCCACCCAAGGGCTTTCGTTTTTCTTATTTGTAGCTTCCTCAAAATTACGCCCTATTTTATGACCATCATTCAAATTACAGATTTACACATAGACGAGGAATTCGAATTTCCTTTTGATATCGATGTTCGGAAAAACTTTCTCACTATTCTGGAAACCTTGAAAAATATTCAGATGGATCACTTGGTATTGACCGGAGATCTGTGCTATCGCGATGGCGATACAGCAATCTATCAATGGGTAAAAGAACAGCTTGACACAGCGGGCTTTTCCTATGATATTATTTCTGGAAATCACGATGATTCGGTAATGATGGCGGAAAGTTTTGGGCTGGGACATTTGCTACAGCAAAAAGAATTATACTATACCAAGATGCTCGGTAGTCGCTTTGGAATCTTTCTCGACTCTTCGAGAGGAACGCACTCAGAAGAACAACTGCGTTGGTTACGTCGCCAGTTGAAAAATGCAGATGGAGAAGTGATCGTTTTTATGCACCATCCACCCCTCAAAGTAGGCGTGCCTTATATGGATAATAACCACGCTCTACAAGATGGCAAACAGGTCATGGAAATTTTTAATCAACATGAAGACAAGGTTTTTATTTTTAGTGGTCACTACCATGTAGAAAGAACGATCGCTCAGGGGAATGTACTCTTACAAATAACACCTTCTTGCTTTTTTCAAATTGATGGAAGTGTTGAAGATTTTAAAGTCGACCACCATCGAATTGCTTATCGGACGATTGAAACCAATGGAAAAGGAATCAATACTGCATTGCATTATTTGGAGGGGGCTAAGAAACCTTAGGTGTTTAATTTTATGAACCTGTCAAAAAACAAAACCAATAGAGCAAAGACTAAGACGCTAAAAAATGATTTATCGAGAAGGGAATATCAATGACTTAAAAGGATTGCAGCAATTGGCCATCGAAGCATGGAAACCTTATCAACAAGTATTAGAACCAAAGCATTGGGAGAGATTAGAAAAGGTGCTAAGTAATGAAAATACTTATCGAGAATTATTGAACCAATCTCAATGCCTAGTCTGTGAATCAGCAGCGCAAAAAATCATCGGAAAAGCCTATTTGGTTCCGCAAGGAAATCCAACGGATATATACGACAAAGCATGGTCTTACATTAGGTTTTTATCAGTGCATCCAGATTTTGCTGGAAAAGGAATTGGTAGAAAATTAACAGAAAAATGCATCGACTATGCCAAAGAAAATGGCGAGCAAGTGGTCGCCCTACATACCTCTGAAATAATGCACAAAGCAAGAGCTTTATACGAAAACTTAGGCTTTAATATTTTGCGAGAAATTGAGCCTCGTCTTGGAAAAAGATATTGGTTGTATTGGCTTACTTTGGACGAGTCCCATTCTACAAAAGAATAAATTGAAAAATTACTACTAGAATAAGCGCTTTTTACCTAGTCGTCTATTTTTTTGAGCTCCAAAAATTCCCATTCCATTCGATCACAATTGAATCTAAAACTCAGAGACAAACCGCCTTGACTTTTGTAAACGACCTTGTTTTGATCTAAGGATGCATTGAACTTAGCAATTTTCACCCACAGTACTGGTCCCAATATCTTCACGGGAATGATCCGCGTAAAATTCAAATCCCCTTGGCTCTTATTTAATATTTTTTTGATCGCTGCATCATTGATGTATTTTAGCGTAAAGGGCCCTTTCTTTTTTGGGAGTTTTTGTGCAATAGATGGGTCTGCCTGAATGTATAATGTAGGAGTACTCTTTTTTTTGATTTTCAAAGTTTCCATATACTTCGTCATCGCTAGAAAATAAAAATTCGTTGAATCGCCGGCAGAGGTGTTGAGCCCATTTGGCGCTTGTGCGAAACTAGTCGTGATAGAAAAAATAAAAAGAGAGGAAAGGACTAGGCCATAACGGATAAGATTTTTCATAAAAAAGTTTGGCGTAGGATTGATCGTATCTTTAAAATAGAACGGGGAGTGAATCTACAATTTAGGATAAATAAAAACAAAATCAAAATAGAAGAACTTTTGGAAGGTACAATTGTCAAAGAATAGCAATTGTTTTAATGACATTAGAGCGCCTAGATTAGCCAAAGATTTTAAGAACTACGAAATCTGCGATAAACATCCTATTTTGTGCCGAATACCAAATCATTATGACCAAAGAGACAGATCGGATTACGACTTACTGCGAAGCACACAGCAGTCCTCAGCCTCCATTACTCTATGAGTTGGAAAGAGAAACCTACCTCAAAACCCTCGCACCACAAATGATCTCCGGCCATTTGCAAGGCCGCTTATTAGGATTATTGAGTAGCTTATTGCAACCTAAAGTGATCTTAGAAATTGGCACCTTCACGGGCTATGCGACGCTTTGCCTGGCCGAAGGTTTGCCGGAAGATGGTTGTTTGCATACCATTGAAGCGAATGAGGAAATGGGGCCAATGATTCGGCGGTATATCCAAAAAGCAAAGCTGGAACATAAGGTTCAATTGCACATTGGTAAAGCAGAAGAGGTTATTCCTAACTTGACCGATCCATTTGATTTGGTTTTTATTGACGCTGGAAAAATGCATTATGCCAAGCATTATGATTTGGTCATTGATCGGGTTCGCCCTGGCGGTTTGATCTTGGCGGATAATGTGCTTTGGAATGGGAAAGTCGTTTTCCCAGATAAAGACAAAGACGCAAAAACACTCGATGCTTTTAATAAAAAAATCCGAGAAGATGATCGAGTCGAAGTCATTATTTTACCTTTGCGAGATGGACTCACTATTGCAAGAAAGAAAGCCTAATATCGGAGGATGAAGAATAGAAATAGGTATCGAGAATTGATCCGGCAAATACCAGACTTTCCGGTCTTTGCTTATGATTGGTATTTGGATAGTGTCTGCGGAGCAGGAACATGGGATCTAGTTTTTTTGGAAAAAGAAGGCAAAGACATCGGTGTTTTTCCTTATTTCCTGAAAGAAAAAGGTCCCTTCAAATACATCACCATGCCTCCGCTCTGCAAATTTATGGGGCCCTACCTTTTGCCCGAATTTCAAAATCAAGTAGCGCCGATCCAAGCGCTTTTTGATTTGCTGCCATCGGTCAGTTCTTTTACTCAAAATTTCCATTACGCTACATCGACCGACGAAGCTTTTCCGCTAAAGGCCTTGTCGGCCAAAAAGTTTTTTAGCTACCGCTTACAGAATATCGAAGACCTCGAAAAAACACGTTCGAAATTGGCTCGCTATTATCGAAATTCTATTTTGAAAAAAGCGCCAGAAACACTTACAATTCAGCATGACCTTGGCGTAGAAGCTTATTATGAAATCAATCGAAAAACTTACGCTCGCCAAGGGATTGATCCACCGTTTAGTTTGGATTTGCTGCGCAAAAACATAGCCGCCTTGGAAAAGAATAATGCCGGGAAAATATTTTTTGCAATAGATCAGCAAGAGCGAATTCATGCAGCGGCTTTACTCATTTGGGATCGACAGACGGCTTGGTATCATAGCGCAGGCGGTGATCCAGCATTGCGAAAAAGCGGAGCGGGGATTTATGTGGTTTGGGAAATGATTCATTTTGCTTCTGCCGAATTGGGTTTAAAGCAATTTGATTTTGCAGGAAGTATGATTCCAGCGATCGAAAAACTATGGCTCAATTTTGGCGCGGAGCGTCAGGAGTATTATCACTTGGAACATCACTTTTCCAAACTGTTTATAGCTAGCCAAAAAGCCATGGCGCTTTTAAAGAAAAATCAGAAAAGACTTACATAACCAAAATGCGTTTTTACCTGCCGAAAGTCAATTGGATTTTGATTCTGCGATCCCAAAGCTAAGCTAAATGCAAAGAGTCCAATTTTAGTTTCAAAAGTCAAGCCTGCGCCAAAACCATAAGGCCGATCAAACTTGCGCGTTTCTATCGTCACATCTTCCACATAAGCCAGATTGGTAAATACATAAAAATTGGAATTGGTACCAATGAGTAGGCGGTATTCTAAAGTCAAAATAGAAAAGGCGGTGGCATTAATAGACTCCTCATCGAAGCCACGTAAGAGGCGGTGGCCGCCCAAGCGATATTGTTCATTGCGATAAATTGGCGCTCTAGAAAAAAGCATACTTCCTTCTACGGCTACCCGAACCGCACTGTTTTTTTGTATGGGAAAATAGCGTTCTATTTTTCCCGCAAGGCGATACTGAAAACTTTGAAGATCAAGGGAGTCATACAAAGCCTCCGCGTTTAATTTGGCATTTTTGATATCGAGAATTTGGGCGTTCTTTCGAATCTTTTTGATCCCTGCTCCGCCATTAAGGAACAGAGCCCAGCCTTTGCGAGGGTTGTAGCGATAGTCTAGTTTTTGATATTGATACTCTAGCCCAAAAAGACTATTGCGGACATCCAATACATCGGGCAAACGACCTTGGGAAATGATTTGCGCGGTATCTATAATCTGTAAAAAAGAAGAAGTATTTTTCCAAAAAACTTTCAAATAATTGCCTCCTTCCAAAAGGTATTGAATCCCTGTGTCAAAAGTAACATCGAGAAAAGCACTATCTCGACGATACATGTTAAAATCAAAGTCAATTCCAAAAGGCAAATCCAATAAATAGGGATAAAGTACTTTGAGTTCTATACTTTGGCGTTGCGGTTGCAACTGTTGGTATTGGAAAAATATTTTTTCTCCCAAGCCCAATTGATTATTCATGTCCGCAAGAATGGAAGCGGTAATTAATGGGCGCGTTAGTTCATCAGGATTGAGGGTGTTATTGCTGCGTGGCAATACCCCGAGTAAAAAGTCCCAGCGACTCGCTTTCTTTTTTTGGAGAAATAAATTGGTGACGGCTTTATTGCCTTTAAAGGTGAGCGTCGCATCTTTTGTTTCACTTAGGAAGGGCAATTCTTTTAAACGATTTCTGACTTGCTCTACCTTGCTTCGACTATAAAGGATGCCGGGTTTGAGTCCCAAATAATTTTGTAAATAGTAATCGGAAATTTTTACATCTCCCACCTGATTGATACCATCCATCAAGACCAAAGGCCCTTTTTGCATATTGAGTCGCGCACTTACTTTGCGGTCTTGGATGCGAATGCTGTCCAACCAAACCGTTGCAAAAGGAAAACCATTATCTTCTGCATATTCCAATAAAGATTCTTGCAGTAAACGGATTTCTGGATAGCGAAAAGCTTTGTTCTGATAGAGGCGTTCTCGATAGCCAATGCCATTGAGGAAAACAGGATCAACATTATTGTTTTTTAAAAAAGCCCACTCGTAGGTTTCTCCAACATAGAAGTCCGCAGTCACCACATTATCTCCCCAATGAAGATCTTCCACCGAAGC
>CAYQRA010000190.1:0-10168 GCA_964419315.1 uncultured Saprospiraceae bacterium
CCTCAGAACCATAAATTACTGATTTTCAACCTAAAATAAATTTTAAACAGGCTCTTAGAAGATAAAAGTCTTTATTACTTTTTTTATTATTTGACGAGCAGTGAATTATTCAAATTATTTTTTTTGCAAAAAAGTGGGTTTTATTATTCTGATGCTATTTGGCTTGCTAAATAGTGTTCCGCTAGTTGCTCAGGATTGGGATCCTCCCCCCTATTTATTATCGGAGTTACATCGAGCTAAAGACCTTCTCTTGTCCTTTGATAATGATAGTGCGAATGTGGTCCTTGCTCAAATTGTGGTAGAACTCAAGAAATTAGATCAACTGGATTCCTCTTTTGGAATGGAAGTACAGGTTCGCGAAGCAGAGGCTTTAGAAAAAGACCACCAAGATGAAATAGCCATTACAAAATTACTCCATGTAGTGGACCTCAGTCAAGTTCACAAAGAATGGAAAGTATTGACCAATGCGCATTTATCGCTAGCGCGCTTACATGAAAAACTTGGCAGAGAGGAGCGATGCCTTTATCATCTTCGATTAGCTCAATCCATTATTTCTAAATATGAATTGGATGAATTGTATCCAAGGTTTTGTATTCGCCAATCTTCTTACCACCGAATATTTAGTAATCCTGATTCGTCTTTATACTATGCGAATGAAGTCGTTCGAACGGCGCCGCTTTATGGCTTAGAGGAAGATGCGGCTGTGGGACATTTATTGATTGGAATGCTCATTTCTAACTCCGATTATCCCAAAGCGATTAGTCATTACCAAAGAGCAGGACAAGTATGGAAAAAGAGTGGTGATTATTCTGGCTATGGGGCTACTCTAAGTAATATTGCCAATTTACACAATAGAAATAACAACTTAAAAGAAGCCTTGATCTACTTGGATTCCGCGCTGATTGCGGCGGAGGTATCTGTCAAACAAGGACATGAACATTCTTGGAAGTTCTATACAAACTATAAAACTCGAGCAAAGGTCCTACAAAAAATGGGACAATTAGATTCTGCTTGGACTTATATCAACAAAGGTTATGAATTGGAATTGAATGAGCTTTATAAATCCAATGATGAAAAGGTCATCGAGATTGATGCAAAGTATAATGATCAAAAGAAAGTCCAACAAATAGAACAGCAGGAATTACTTTTGGAAGCTGCCAAGAAGAGGAGAAACCTTTTTATTCTTTTTTCCTCTTGCCTTATTTTTTTACTAAGTCTCTTGTCTTATTATTTTCTAAAATTAAGAAGTGCTAATAAGAAAACCGAAACACAAGCCAAAGAGATTGCCCAATCCAATCAAGAGCTCTCTTTATCCTTAAAACAACGAATAGCCCTACAGGGAGAAGTTCATCATCGGGTAAAAAACAACTTACAGGTCATCAACAGTTTGTTAGAACTCCAAATGGAAAATATTAAAGATCCTGTGGCACTCGCAAGCATCAAAGGCATGTCAAATCGCGTTTATAGTATGTCGGCGATCCACGAAGTATTGTATACCAAAGAGGATAATAAAATGGTCAATTTAGCCGACTACATTAAGAAAATTAGTATCCATTTTAATAATTTATCTGGTAACAATATCATGCCTCGTTTTAATTTTGAAATTAGCGATGAGTATCTTAATTTAGAGACTTTAATACCGCTAGGCATCATTTTATCAGAGCTATTAACGAATAGTCTAAAGTATGCCAAGGTAGATCATCAACAGTTGTTGATCGCCATAAAATTGGTTAGAATCAAAGACGAGTTTCGGCTAACCTACAGCGATAATGGCGCGGGCTTTCCCAATGGAAAAATCGAGCAGCGCGAAGGAGGATTGGGTACTTATCTGCTAAAAAGCATGAGTCGGCAATTAAGAGGACGGGTGGAGACCCAAAATAATAATGGCGCAGTCAGCACTATTTATTTTAGCGTTAAAAACTGATTATCAGCCAGTTAAGTCAAAAAAAATCCGTTTAAGAAAGCGTATACTTTCGATAGAAGTTTCTTCATACTCAAGGCTTTTTTTGAAGAGATTGTTTTATTACTATACCCCAATTGCAAATGAACTCAAACGAAATACTCATCGTAGAAGATGAGATTCTCATTGCTCATACAATACAAAGATACCTCCAAGTCAAAGGATATCAGGTTCTTGGTATCGCCATCTCCTACGAGGAAGCAAAAGCGCTCTACGCGCTCCACTCCCCAGATTTGATCCTGATTGATATTCGATTAAGCGGTTCTAAAACGGGCATTGACTTTGCTCAATTTCTAAACTCCCAAGCGGATAGCCCTCCTTTTATTTTTCTAAGCTCCCAATTAGATAGTACTAGTTTAAACGCTGCTAAGGAAACTTTCCCCGCAGGCTATTTATCCAAACCCATTCACAAAACAAGTCTTTATACTACGATTGAAATTGCTTTACACAATTCCCAATCCAAACCAGCAGAAGAAACCGAAACGGTTTCCCTATCGGATGGTCAAAAAAACCACATCGTTCCGATCAATGATATTCTATACATGGAGGTGGACCACATCTATGTAAAATTGACCCTAACTTTGAATAAAAAATTGGTCTGTAGAATTACGCTTAAAGAATTATTGGATAAACTCGCCAATCATCAATTTATTCAAACCCATAGAAGTTTTGCGGTCAATATCAAGCGGGTAAACAATTGGGACATCCAGCATCTTTTTATCGAAGAAAACCGAATTCCGGTGAGTCGATCTCGGAAAAAAGAAGTGCTTTCTATGCTACTTGCCAATAAATAATTACCGTTCAGAACATATTTCCTACCATTCAGAACATTTCCGTTCTATTTTTCTCTAATTAGCAAGGTTGTTTGTTTTTTTGGCTAACGTTATTGTCAAAACATTTTAATAAAATCAGGCGCTAGTTTTTCTCTAGCGTCCGGAAAAAACAATCTAAATGAAAATTTTATCTTCTTTAAAAACAATCCTTAATTCGATCCTGCCTATTTTATTGCTTGCCTGCTTATTTGTATTCTCTTCTAATACGGATACCAGAAATTCCGACCAACAAGTTATTGCTCAGTTGTCTGCGGACCTAGAGCAAATGAACGAACAACTGGAGCTGCTCCAAACTCAAGCAGCCGAAAACACCGTGAGTAGTGAACCCCTAATAGCAGAAATTGCTATGTTCGCTGGAAATTTTGCCCCAAGAGGTTGGGCTTTTTGTGAAGGGCAAAAGTTATCCATTTCAGAAAACCAAGCCCTTTTCTCTTTAATTGGAACTACCTATGGAGGAGATGGAAGAAGCACTTTCCAACTACCAGATTTACGTGGCAAATCTGTCGTTCACCCAAAAGAAGGCTTAAAGGTAAATGGAGTAAGGTCTGGGAGAGTAGATGCTCCCAAAAACTTGGCACTAGGTGCACAAGAAATTAGATATATTATTGCGCTTACTGGCGTATTTCCTTCTAGAAGTTAATTTAATTAATACCCCAAAAAACGGAGGAGAAAGGTAGTCCCCTTTTATACTTTCTCCTCCTTCTTCTAATTGCTAAAAACGATCAAGCATATTGAAACTGATTTTTCCTTTTTTGTTCCTCTTTCTTTTCTTCTTGCCAGCAGGGAGCTCCCAAGCACCACTGAATGTAAGACACCAAGCAAGCTTGGCACCAGGGGAAATCATTCAGGGCAATACTTGCCTCGTCTCCAAAAACTATCAATACCTTTTGATGGTAGATTACTCCGGCGATCTAGTGGTCAAAAAGATAGAAACATACAAGTTGTCCAGCAATGGTCAATTTTTGGAAGATTATGAACTGAGTCATGTCTGGTCATTGGGTAAGCAAGGTAGTGGAGCTTATTGTCAATTGCGTTTTCAGCGGAATGGCAATTTGTGTCTCTACGAAAAAAATGGATCGCTGATTTGGTCTGCGGAAAGTGTAGGTGGAGTTAAATTATTGATCCTCGATGACACCGGATCGCTTCGCATCTACGACCAACAAGAAACGCTTATCTGGAATATGCGGAAAAGCAAACCCGCTACTCAAAAATTTCAGTTGCTCTCCTCCCAAGAAAGACCACTTGGAACGCTTAAAGAAACTTGTACTTTTATTTTTTCCTCAGAAAAAACACCTCCTGATAAAGCCATTTTAATAACAGATAAAAATTTCCAGAAAGTGCTGCTAAATATAAGCGGCGTCCACCAAAACTTTATCTGGAACGATACTCCAAATTATACTTTCGAAAATCTAAACTATACCACCTTTCTCTATACGGGTAAATATTATGATTTGGAAATTAGAATGCTAAAAAACCAAGCAAAATTATCAACTGGAAAGAAATTATACTTGATTCTGAAAACCAAAAATCAAATTATTCTAAAAACTAAAAGACTTATTGGGTATCGTACCTGTTAGCTATTTTTTTTAATTCCCCGGATTTCATTTATTGTAAATTGATCGTTGATCTTAAGCCCAAAAAACGCTTTTCAATGTCCGGGTTTTAAGAAAGGAGGAAGCCGAAAATCCTTAAAAGAGTAGGCAACCCAATATTTTCCATGCTCACCACTTACATTATGGGGGTTTAGCCCCCCTACTTCCTCCTGCTCCAGCCAATATGGAGCTGAATTAAAACTTTTCTAAATCATATTGTCAATATTTTTATATTAGAAAAAGACTAAAACCTTGTCTCTAAATAAATCATAGTTTGTATATTCACCAACAAGCTATCTCCATATTTTCTTTGTAGATGCTTTTATTTGGAAGGGCTTTCTCTTCTACTTTTCCCTAACCTTTTAGTTAAATAATAAAACAAATGAACATTTTAAAACTACTCCTACCCATAATCTTAATGATCACTGGTCCTCTTCTATTTGCCCAAAGTAATTGTGGAACCGCTTTAGTCATTGACCCCTGTAGCCACGCTCCTACCCAATATTTTCCTTCTGGGAATGATCCTAGTTTCAATCAGGGTTCTTGCAGTCTTGATGGCGATGAGGCCGCTTGGGTTTCTTTTACCGTCAATACCCTCGCTACTTCCGTGACGATTACCTTAAGTGATTGGGGCGGTTGCAGTGGTATATTCTGCACAACAGACATGACGGGTGCACTCTACTCTGGTTCCTGTGGAACCCTTAATGCCATCAATAATTGTATTGACCTCACTACTGGACTTACCAACGGTACCAATCTTGGTCCTTGGACTTTCCCTGTCTCCTTTGGAACGACTTATTATTTCCGTTTGTCAGAGGAAAGTGATGATGGTGGTTTTGCAGAATTGCAGTTTTCCTTCAACGATTGTACCGTGCCTTTACCTGTCAGTTTGACCAATTTTGAAGGTTTGGCAACAGACAAAAACAATCTTATTAAATGGGAAACCGCTTCAGAAGAAAATACCGATTGGCACATTCTTGAACGCTCTGTAGACGGGCAAAAAGACTGGCATGAAATCACCAGAATACCAGCCATGGGCTACAGTACCAGTATTGAACAATACGAATGGGTAGATCAGCGACCATTAGAAAAAGCTTATTACCGCTTATTGACTTTGGATATTACTGGCGAAAAATCCTACTCGGATATCATCTTAGTGGAACGTCCGCTAGGTAAGATCCGACTAGATAAGGTTTCTCCAAATCCAACTACTGCAGACATCACGATTCAATATTCGGCGCTGGAGAATGAGGATATTTTACTCCAAGTCTACGACCTCACTGGACGACTATTGGGTTCCACTGAGCAAAGTAGTTCTCCGGGTATCAACGAAATAAACTACTCTTTGGAGCAATTTCCAGATGGTAGATATCTCGTTCGCTTGATTACGCCAACGGAGCAATTTAATGAGCAAGTCGTTTTACAACGATAAGGAATTAGTCTTTTTTAGATTTTCTTAATCGTAGAACCAGTTTCCTTTTTTAGGAAACTGGTTTTATTTTTAGAGTTCATTGCGATGCTTACTACAGAGCGTAAATTTTGATTTCAAATAAAAAAAAGTCAACTTGTGGGAAAGAAAAATTGAGCTTGGGTTTTCTAATCATCTTATTTACATTCAATCAACAAGGTAACCAAAAATGAAACGAACCATAAAGCTGTTAATTACATCCATCGTATTTTTACTCTTTCCATTTTTGGCCACCAGCCAAAACTACCATGATGTAACAGAACAATTTTATGAGTACGGAATGGAGAAATTTGCGAACCCTGAGGACTTTCGTTTTGAAGAAGATGGAATTATCTTTGGTAAAGATACCCTGCAAGTTAAACTTATAGATCCTTGGAAAGGAAAAACCTTTGTGAACAATCTTGATTTTTGGGGTTCTATCCAAATTCTTATCAATGGTCAAGTAAAAGAAACCTGGACTAGGCCAGTCGAAGGAGAAGGCGAAGAAGAGGCCGATGTTATTGCCGCAGTAGTCGAAAAGTGGTTAAGTCAATTTGGAGCCTGCCTTGCGCAATACATTTGTGCGCCCAAATCAGCTTTTGGATGGAATGATTATTCGGTTTTCGTCAATCAACAAGGAACAACTTCGACTTCGTATTTAGGATTCATTGATGGGAGTCAAAAAATGCATATTGACATTCTTAATCAATTAGAAGATGTGATTGAAGATCAGTATAATAATCCAGAAATTGTTCTAAAAATCAAAATCCTAAATTATTATAAAGGCAATGCTAAAAGCTATCTTCAGACTCAAGAAAAACTACAGATTCACGGATCAATAAATGGGCAAAAAAGTCCTGAAATAGCAGAGCAATTAAAGTTTTTAAGATGGCCACTAGATCAAAAGTATTCCTTTGAAAGGACTTATCTCTTAATAAAAGACGAGTAGCTAGATACATAGAAGCATATTGATCCGTATACGACTTGTAAGTCCCAACGAACAGTTTATTTTTTATTGAAAACATCCAAATTAAAAAAACTGCTCGCTATTCCCTAAGGGGAATCCGCGGATATAAATCCTTGTTCCAAATCAATTTCCAGTGCAAAGACAGAAATGATGCACCTCCAAAGCCAAGTCAATCCGTATTTCTTTTTCAATATCCTTAATAGTCTCTATGGCTGGGTAGACAAAGACCCCAAACAAGCGCAAGCTTTGATTCTTAAGCTTTCTGACCTGATGCGTTATAGTATTTATGATGGTCAAAAAGAGTTGGTCTTATTGGAAGAAGAAATAGCTTATCTCAAAAATGACATGGCTTTACATAAAATGCGCTACCTTAAAGATATAGACCTTACCTTTGAAGTGGATGTTCCCCAAAGTGGTCTACGCATTCGACCTTTACTAAGGCAATCGAATTTTGAGGGGATCACATCAAGTGCCGATTGGCAAAAGTATCGCTTGAATGTCTCCGAATTATTGAAAAGAAGAAATGAAAAAGATCAGTAAGCAATGAAGCCTATTTCCAACATAAGACAACTCTATATTCCCATCCAGCCAACGGTAAAGAAAACAGCTACCCAAGTTCGTTATCTAGAATTCCTTCCTGACCAAGCTTTACAAAATTTTATTTACTGCTATTGGGAGTTAAAAACCACAGCAACCTTAGAAGAGGCCTTCAATTATCGAGTTATTGCTGATGGCTGTATTGACATTTTTTTCGAACTCAGTCGTCCCAATGAAAACTTTGTTATGGGCTTTTGCAAAAAATATACGGAGTTTCCAATTGGTCATTCTTTTCATTACGTCGGGGTTCGATTCTTGCCAACGATGTTTCCACAGCTCTTTAAAATTGATGCCTCCGAATTGAGTAATAAATTTACCTCCTTAGGCCTCGTACTTCCCCAAACGGCTCAATTTATTTCCAATCAATTTCAAGGTCATTTTGATCAAAAGCAAATCCAATCCACCTTTGATTCTTATTTTCTAAAACTTATCCAAGAAGCCTCTTTTGACTTTGACAATCGCTTCTATGATGCCCTGCAAATCATCTTAAAAAACGCGGGGGTGGTCAATTTAAAAGAGGAAATAAATACTGGAATTAGTCCCAGACAATTGAGAAGGTTGTTTAATTATTATGTGGGTGTAAATGCCAAGACCTTTAGCAAGGTCGTTCGCTTTCAAAATATATTCAGAGCCAAGCCTTCTAGTCAAAGTCTGAGAAAAAACAAATTATTTTTTGACGTGGGTTATTATGATCATTCGCATTTCATCAAAGAGTTTAAAAACTTTTACGGCGTCACTCCGAGTAAAGCTTTTAATCGGGAATAGACCTACCTTAAGTGGTAAAAATAGAGTACACTAGTGGAGTTAAAAGAAAATCAATTACCTCAAGATTTTGCTGTAAGCCGGGTAATACACTTTATTGGTTTCGCTTCTATTTTCCCTACTACTCAAAGGTCCTTCTATTGCAATTGGCCCACCTGATTTATTAGTCCCAATTATTGTAAACTCCATCTGACCATATCTATCTTTCTCTTCAAAGTCATATACTACAAATCCAAAATCCGTTTTTACACGTTGAATACGTACATCGTAAGCATTGGTAAACAATTCCTCTTTTTTCATTAGAGCAGCTTCCAATTTATGTTTCTCCAATGGATAATCCGATTGACTGGTCAAAACTAAATCTTCTACTAAATGAAGAATCAGCTCTTGCTTCTCAGGATATTCCGTAAGGAAATAATAACTCCATCTCCATAAAAAATCCTTTTTGGTAAAAGGGTATTCCTGTAGTAAAGTACTAGGTGGTTCTACTTCTAACAAAGTGGATATTTCTTCTTCCAAAGGGAGTCTAAAAGCAGGTAAGAAAATATCGTCTTGCCAAGAAGGAATTAGCCAAGTCTTTCTAATTCCCTGATATTGTCCAGTCAAAAAAGATTCTGTCACAAAACTAGATTCATCGTTTTGGTTGGGATTGAATTTAAGTATTCCCAATTCAATTAAACAATTTTCATTATAGCGATCGCTAAGCCATTTTTGGATTTCCAGAATCTGATTCGGTTTTAATCCTATAAGTGGATAATTTAGATATTTGGGGTTAAGGATATAGTCTTCCAATATCCCCAAAGAAGCATATTCCAAATCGGAATAATCTCCTTTTTGCAGCTCCTTAGGATTGATCATTTCCTCCGGTAAAATCTGTAAAATTTTCTCCGGATAACTTTCACCATAAACATCAACATACCAACTTAAGCAAGTCAAATACTCTCTATTGAGAATAGGTTTATCTCTTATACCAAAATCCTCAAATTCTAGGAATTGCTCTTTCAATTTAGCAGCCTTTTGAGTTTTGAGAAATTTAGCGCGTTTTAAGTTGCAACCCAACAAAGACAGTGAGAGGAATAAAAACAAGGATGCTTGTTTCATTTAGCAAATATTTTTTGTCTCAAAAAGTTTTAACACGAGTCTAATATAACAACAATATTACTGACAAATAAAATAATGTCCGTTTTTTACAATCTTATTTTTCTATTCTGCTGCATCTTTGAAAGGTCAAAGGAAATAGACTATTGTTCCTTACACTTTATTCAAAATTTTAAAAATCTATATCATGAAATTAAATGCCGGCGTACTCACCGAAAAAATTGCAGCCAGTAAAGCTTTTTATACCCATCACCTAGGTTTTGGGGTTACCTTCGAAAACGAATTCTATCTATTGCTTCATACCCCAGACCGCTCCGCAGAGATTAGTTTTCTCTTGCCCAATCATCCGACCCAACAGCCTTTCTTCCACAAGCCATTCCTTGGCCAAGGCATGTACCTTACCATTGAAGTGGAGGATGTAGATAGCCTTTATAAAAAACTCAAAGACAATGGTTTAGAAATGAAAATTGAAATAAGAGATGAACCTTGGGGCGATCGCCATTTTGCAATAGAAGATCCGAATGGAATTGGAATTGATATTGTACGATACTCACCGCCACAAGAGGAGGAGAAATAGAGTTATTGGGATTTACTTTATTCGAGAATATTTGTAATGACCTTGGGTAGGTGTTTACTGGTGGCTAGGGCTTGAAGTTCGGAGACCTCAACCTTGATCCGTTTACGACTTGTAAGTTTATTGACACCCCACACCTTTTTTCTCTTAGAAAATATAGTGCCCTTAAAATATAAAAATACGATTATTGCCTGCAGGTAATAGGCGGATCTAAGTGTAGGTCTCCTGACCGACTCCACTCTTTGTTGAGTAGAATTTATAGCCTACTTAGAATCGAGGTCGAAGACCTCAACCTTGATCCGTCTACGACTTGTAAGTCGTAACGAACAACTTGTTTT
>CAYQRA010000191.1:0-10158 GCA_964419315.1 uncultured Saprospiraceae bacterium
CCAAGTTTAAGTCCGGTGGCTTTTTCCCAAAACATTGAAATCATAGAACATAAGTCCAATGGGGAAATCGAAAAATATCCCGGAAAAATATCATTAGCGCAGGAGCTGGGGCAAATAACTGGAGATGGTTCGGGAACCTTGCAGCGTACAGATTTTTACTATTTAGGATTTGGAGATCATTATGCGGCCGTTTCGTCTTATGGTTTACTTTATTTGACATGGCAGCGGGCGTCCTCTTTGGGTAATGGTCTATTTATTTATGGCAGTCGAAATGCTGATCACCCAATTAATCAGCCTGCGACCTATTCTTTTAAAAGCATAGAGCAAGCAGAGTAAAACAGCCGCTTTTCCTTAAAAAACAAGCAATTTGTATAATCCTTTTCTAAGGGGTGTTCGATCAATCGAGAACATCCCTTATTTTTTTGCTAAACCTTTTCCTCCTTCACTTCCATAAACTGAATAGCCACCAAGGAGATCAAGCAGTAAGCTAAGAAATAGTAAAAACCATCATGGACTTGCGCATTGATATTTTCATTGGAACCCGTCGCCAAGTAAGCGAGGAAAACGCCCACGACAAAAACATCCGCCATCGACCACTTGCCAATGGCATGTACAAAATTAAAAAGCTGAACTCTTTTTGCTAAGTTTTTAGTCATCAGTACCACTAATAAAATCAAGGCTTTAATGATGGGAACAATCACACTAAATAGCAAAATCAAAAAAGCGACAAGGGTGTTTTTACTTTCAAATAAATTCTGAATGGTTTGAATAATGCTCTGGGTGCTTTCATATAATCCCAACTTTCCGACGAGTGGCAATTGGGCACTGATATCAATACTCAAAATCGGTCGAACCAAACCCGGGTATAAGCAAAGTAAGGAAATCAAAATCAAGACAAAGGCAATCCAATTTCTGGTACTCATAAATGATATTATTTTTTCAAGTGCTTTCAAGTGCTTTCAAGTGCTTGGCAATGGGGCAAAAGTATAAAAAACAAATTAGGAATTTAAAAAATTCTCTATCTGCCGACGATGTCTTAGAATGTGGACAATGGCGTGTTCTAATAATTGCTCGATATCATAGTGTACTCCCCAACGAGTATTAAATTCCCAAGATTCAATTTCCTGCATGGGCTTATCGTATTTATCCGCCAAAGCTCGATCTGTATACCGGAGCATTTTTTCTATTTCCATTATTCCTATTTTGGGATTTGCAATGGAGTCGGTATACTCGTTCCATTCTTCAGAGTAGACCGACAAGATATAATTGGCATAAGTATAACCCGAACCAACCACATGCCGCGTGATCGTTTGGATAGATCGACAATCTTCATCTTTGGTTACTTGGTCTCTGATGATTTCAAAATCATTTTGACCCATCTCTGCCAAGATGGCTTTTAGGTCGATGGAAGCTCTTTCGTACTCGTCCATTAGTACGCCGAGCATTCCTTTTCGTGGTTTTGACATAGCTTATAATTTTTGGTTACAGGTATTTTTAGCGGCTTATTTTAATTCCAAGACCAAAGAATAAATAAAAGGATCAAATTCACAGGAATGACATAATAGGTCCAGCTGGGGAGCATTTCTTCAATAGCGCTCTCCATCAAGGTATTGAGCTTGCTACTTATTTTATCGACCAATTGTGGGTGATCGCCATAAGTCATTTCGCCTTCGTGGTATTCTAGGATGATTTCCAAAAAGGGTATTTGCTTTAATAATTTTTTGGTAGCCCAACTAATCACTCTTGGCCAACTTTCTACCTTTTCATTGATCCATGTTAGGAGTTGATCCATAATTTCGCTGGTATTAATCATCGCTGCATCTCCTTCTTTTTGTTGATCGTATTGATCGTACCAATCGATCAAATGCGTACTGAAGGTATTAGCGATTTCGCGATTCCAATTGACCAAAACGGATTGATATAATTTTCGTAAAATCCGCTGTAAGGTTAGGTGGTAAAACCAGATGATGTAATAGATGGGAAATAAGGCCAAGAGGAATAAAACAAAGAGTAATTTTTTATCCTCCCAAAAAGGCAAATCCTGAGAAAAGCATTGAAATATTTTCAGCAGTACAGCCCCCAAATTGATTCCAGAGCTGATCCAGATAGGAAAGATAAAAGAGATCAAACCAATCAAGATTGCTTGATAACCGAGTTGAACAACTTCTCTAGGAGCTTGCATTAATTAGGTTTTATTATTGATTATATTCAGCGTAGAGAGTAAGCTAATTTCTACCGAGCTACAAAGTGACCATTAGTTTTCATCCATCCAATAACTTTGCAATTTATCTTTTAGTTCTAATTTCGCCCAAATGGAATATTTGGCCATTCCAAGTTTATAATCAATCGGATCATGTCGATCTCCTGTAATTTCTAGGTGATATTTGCCATCTTTTTCTTTACGAATTTTCATTAGGATATTTTCAAGGGGGTCGTGCTCATAATAATAAAAATTATCCCAAAACCCTTCTCCCTCATCGCCAAAATCCCCCTCTGCTATTTTAGCAGATCTCGGATATTGGTAGACCCATTCCTCTGTAAAATCTGGCAAATCATGGAACGCTAATTTTATTTCAAACATAATAGGAGTTTCCCCAGTATCTTCCAGGCGCTTAATTAATTCCTCCTTGGATTCCACCCAAAAATTTAGTCGGTACCGCTCCGTTGGCTTATCTATAGAAAAATGAGCAGCAGAAACATCCCATATTTCTACTCCAGCAGGTCTTTCAATCTTAATGTTTCCGATCTCGTTGGTATTAGTCATATCGTTTTTGATTAGTATCTCCTTATTAACTTATTCTATTTTATTGAAGTCCACAAGCAGAGGATTTACCAGTGCCATTAGGTGGATTACTTGCAAAATCGTAAATTCGTCGCATTATTTTAATAAAACAAGCCTAAGACATGAAAAATTCTTTTCTTGACCTCCTAAATGGTGTCGTTGAAAAAGTGAAAAAATTGAACGATACCAATCCGAATGTAAAAACAGCGGATGCTTCCGTTTTTGAATCGGTAAAAAATCGTTTTCAAAAATCTATAGCCAAACCCCATGTGGTAACGGAGGAAGAATATTGTGAAGATATTTGTGAGGAAATCGATCAAGTACAAGTAGAAAACGAAGCCGATCCTAATGTAGAAACGGCAGATAATTCGGTATTCGAAAAAATGAAAGCGGAACTAGATGCCTTAAAAGCGCAAATGGCAGCGGAAAAGGCAAAGGCAGCGGAAGCAGCGAATACCGCACCTGTCGAAACACCGACTCCATCCGCTCCCTCTTCTACCGTAAGTACCTCCGCCACGGAAGTTATGGCGATGACCAATAGCATGGGTGGAAGTCTTGCACTTCGTGCAGAACCGAATATGGGCGCTGCTACCAATACCGTGCGAGTACCAGAGAGTAGTTTGGTAAAAATCTTGGAATATTCTAATAATAGCATTAACCTCGATGGTAAAAACACTCGTTTTGTCTTGGTCCAATTTGGAGACCAACAAGGTTGGTTGTTAGAATCCTATTTGAACTTCAACTAAGAGTATATCCTAATCACTATAGTTTTCTCAATTGGTTTTAGGAGTTAAAATGTAGTCATTGCGAATAAGAGCTTGGACTACTGAATCACGAATCTCCAAGGCTGAATATGGATTGGTCAGACACGAAACCATTTTAGAATAAGCTCTATTAAAAGATGTTTTTTGTTAGTCGGCGTATTCCATATTCAGACTTGGAGGTTTCTTACTCCTTATTTATTTGGTTTCCCCACCATCAACATGATTAATAAATATGGTTCTCTGACAAATCCCGTGTGTGAGTCAACCAAAAAGAAGAATCCGACAGCGGAGGATCACGCTAGTAAAAAACGCTTCCTACGGTCGCTTTTTTATTCTTCTTTTTGATTGACCACGGGATTTGTCCAAGAACGATAAATCTTAGAATATGGGTTTAGTAATTCTACCTATTTATGTTGGAGCATTGATCATCTATATTTTTTGCGTCAAGCAAATCATAAAATGGTATGAGCAAGATGCTTTGCAGGGCTCAATAATTTTATTTGGCCTCCTCATATCCCTATCGATTTTAATTGGAATAGGCTTAAGCTACTATAATAAAGAAAGAGTGTATGGACTAAGTCCTATGTTTAGAATTCCATTTTGGTTGATTTATATCCCAGGAATAATTGGTTTTATTTTAATCCAAATCCAAAATATTCGAATAGAAAATATAGGAAAAACGATACTTATGAGCATTCTATTTTCAGGTGTGTTAATGTTGGTATTTAACAAATACACCTTTGGAATTTTAGACTTTCTAAAGATTGAAAAATATTATTGATTTTCAAATAACGTGAAAAATAACGCAGACTGCAATAAAGCCTATTTGACAAGTGCCTCTACTATGCCATCTAGGTATATGCACAAGTAAAGAAAGCTAGGTAAGATAAACTAGCACCTATCCCTTCCCCCCCGACTTAAAAACTCAACACCTTAAAAGTATCTTCTCGTCCTTCTGTCTGGAGTTCCACAAAATAAATTCCTCGATCTGGAAATGCTAAACTTTGCATATGGGTTCCTGCGGAGAATCTTTGGGCCTCCTCTGCAATTATTTTTCCCGTAAAATCTAAAATGCGCCATCGGACTTCTTGCTCTTTTTCAATGGAAAAATGCAATTCACTTTGCCCCTGATTAGGATTGGGAAATAAAGTCGGAGTATTCGGAGTATTGATCGAAGCTAGTCCTACATTAAGCCCTTCGGTATAATCAACCACCTTAAAATCATCGAAATAAAAGCCATCACTTTCTACACCAAAATCTGAGCTGAGCCGAAAACGAAAATAAGCATTGGCATGGTCTTTATAGGCACTCAAATCTATATGCTCACTGATCCAATGTTGATGAGAAGTATAAACAGTCTCTCCAAGGGAATTGGATTCCGAATACGCCCCTTCTAGTATGCTCCAATTAAATTGATCATCTGAAATTTCGAGAATTATAAAATCTGAAAAAGGCTCAAAAGACCATTTGGCGTGGAACTCCAAAAAAGGATTTTCAGTATCCGTTAGATCAAAAGGAATGCTGCTCAGGAGAATACTATTCGTGTTCCTAGCATAATTACCATATCGGGAATCTGCAATGCTATGACTCCCGCCAAAAGAATCCATAAAAGTACTGTCCCAAGTAAGCGTTGAGGTCTCCCACTGATCCATTCCATTTTCACAATCTTCTGCAAATAAAGTGGTTTTTGCGCCTGCATAAAAAGACAATTGCTTTGTTGCCAATTCTACCCCACCTTGTGTTATGGTTAAAACGATTGGAATCTCATCGCCGGGTTCAAAAGCGCCCTCTTTTATTTTAAAACGGAAAGGTTGAGCGCTGTTGTCTTTTTGTTCTTGCACCGCGAGGTCATTGATCGTAAAGGTGGTTTGGAGCGGCTCTAAGGTGGAGAGTGGCGAAGAAACATTCAATAGGACTTCTGCATTGCTATTTCGCAATCCTTTATTTCTGACAGTTACTACCAATTCCATTTCCTCTCCATTCCACAATTGCAGTTCATTATTTAATTTATAATCTTGCAAGGTGATATAGTCGCCACACACCCAAGAAAGATATTTCATAGGACCAAACATTTCTTGTACTCGATCACAAATGTCATCAGGGTTTTCCCAAAAGCTATGACCAATCTCTGGAGTCCATGCAATGATACCTTCTTGGTTTAAATAATCCTGTGTGGTTCCTGCTCCAAAATAACCAATCATCATTTCCCAAGTGCCATAGCCTCCGTATCCTTGAGGGATAAATTCGGAAGAATAATCGGCATAAGTTTCATAATCGACCAAGTTGTTATCAAAGGCATTGGGACAAAGAAAAACATCGCTATACGTATGGCAAGAAAAGGCAATACTAGGTTGAATTTGAGCGACAAAATCTCTGACATTTTGAGTTTCTGGTTCAGAAAAGGGCGCCGTACCATGATAGCGATCATCACAAGGATTGGGACTAGCACCGATGGTGTTTCCCCATTCATTATCATAATTTCGATTGAGATCAATGCCAAAACAGCCTCCGCCATTATCCCTTCGGTTTTTTCGCCAAAAGCCTCCCCCATTAGGATTCGTCGTTTGATTATAAACATAGCCATCGGGATTCACTATTGGGATAAAATAAAGTTCGCGATGATCCAACAAGTAAGTGGCTTCTTCATCGGTTCCATAATTTTCTAATAACCACCACATGTAATAAAGATGGGTCTCTAAACCCATTGGTTCTCTGGCATGCGTGAGTGCATCATAGTACACAACGCCTTCGTTGGTCGATTCGTCCGTATCGACATTGTCGGAAATTTTTACAGCATAAACGGTTCGGTCTTCCACCGACTTTCCAACTTCCATTACCTTCACCAATGCAGGAAATTCCGTTTGCATCAAACTGATGTGTTCAATCATATCGTCATAGCTATGATAGGAGCCCATGCTACCTTCATCAAAATGCTCCAAGCCACAATTGGCATTGACCAAGTTATTTCTACTCGCCAGCCACATCTGCTCAAAATTAGCGGCTAGATCAGGGATCAAGATTTGAAATTCGATGGAAGAATTTTCTAGTAAACTGATTTCATTTTCATCGACCACCAAGTCGATAGAATTGTGACCATGCTTGTGCACATGATCAACCGCAATCCCAAGATCAACCAAGGTTTGGACGTTTGAATTTTCTCCTAAGTTTATTTGTACTTTGGAATAAACAGGGGGAACTTGTGCAAAAGTGCTCAAGGGAAATAATAATAAAAAAAAGAGGTAAAGTTTATACATAGCAAAAAATATTAGTTGGTATTTCTTTAAGAAATCGAGATTATTTTAAAGGTCATTTTGCAAGCAAGCGAGGCGTTGTTTAAAGCACTTCATTAATTTTATCCGATAGGAAAAACCAATTCATTACTTTGTGAAGCGCATAGCAAGCTTGAGACAAACCGCTCTTCTTTCGGTTTCCGACCCACGCTTAGGATGGAAAAAGATCAAAAGCAATTTATCTATCCATAGTCAAGACCCGAAACACTTCTTTGTCCCCCTCTCTAGTTTCTATTTCTACAAAGTAGAAGCCATTGTGAGCAAACTCCAAGTCGAGTATTTGAGAACCACTTTTTAAGGGAAATACTTTGGTTTCGATTACAGTTCCTGTCAGATCAGAAATTCTATAAATCGCTTCCGTGTCTCTAATTCGATCAATAATTATGCTGGCCTGCCCGGTATTTGGATTGGGAAATAAATGGAATTTATTAGCGGGTAATACTGTGCTCGTACCAACGGTAGTACCTTGTGAATAATTCATTACGCGAAA
Organism: uncultured Saprospiraceae bacterium; assembly: GCA_964419315.1. GTDB lineage: Bacteria > Bacteroidota > Bacteroidia > Chitinophagales > Saprospiraceae > CALLVY01. The sequence continues at coordinate 7,327 of CAYQRA010000191.1, forward strand.
ATCATCAAAGTAAAAGCCATCACTTTGTAACCAATAATCAGAATTGAATATAAAACGAAAGAGCACTTCTGAGGAGCCGCTAAAATTACTTAAGTCAATGCGTTCTTCTATCCAGTGTTGGCTATAAGAGTAACCACTCCTAATCGCAAAGGTGGAAGTATACTCGCCTTCGAGTCCTACCCAATTGGCTCCGCCATTATCAGATATTTCCAATTGCACCACATCGCTTACGCCTTCCAAAGACCATTTCGCTTTAAATTCTAGGTATGGATTTTCTGCCAGACTAAGATCAACGGGCGTTTCTATTTTTAATTCGCTAACGGCTTGCGGCAAATAATTGCCCGCAGGAGAATCTCCTATACTTTGATCGCCACCGTAGGCATCCAATTCGCTGTTTGCCCAAGCATCCCCTAATATGCTCCACTGTTCCATATCAGTTTCACAATCTTCTGAAAACAATACCTCTTGTACGCCTGCTCTAAAAATCAATTCCTCTACGGCAGAGACGACTCCATCTTGAGCAATGGTAATCGTAATTGGAATTTCTTCACCCGGCGCAAAATCATCCACCAATTTAAAACGCAATGGCAGGGTACTTTCTTTGGTATCCCGAGGACCTAAATTATTGATTTTCACCTGATCTTCTATAAAAGAAACCTTGGTAGAAGCACTCGTCGCAGTAACCGTAATTTCCTGAGTAGTGCTCGTCAATCCTTTATTTTTGATGCGAACCATCAAATCCAATTCATCTCCTTTCCAGATTTGACCAGCATTGATCAAATCATAACTATTGAGGGTCGCATAATCTCCGCTCACCCAAGTCAAATATTTCATTGGAATCAACATCTCCTGGACCCGATCACAGATATTCTCCGGCATTTCCCAAAAATTATGTCCAATCTCTGGGGTATAAGAATAAATACCTTCTGCATGCAAATAATCTTGCGTAGTGCCAGAAGCGGAATAACCAATTACATCTATGGCAGCCCCATAGCCTTTATAGTCTCTCGGCATAAATTCTGAAGCAAAATCATAATAAGTCTCTAGCTCCGGAAAGCCAGGACCGAAGTCTTCTGGGGAGATCATCACATCGGTATAAGTATGACAAGAAAAAGCAATCGCGGGATTGATCGAAGCGATTAGGTCTCTCACATTTTGGGCTTCTGGTTCAGAAAAAGCCGATTCGCCATGATAGGTATTGGAACTCGGTTGATCACTTGCTCCCCAAAGTTCTCCCCAGTTGAAACCATAATTTCGATTGAGGTCTACTCCAGTCGAACCATCTCCATTGTCTCTTCTATTTTTTCTCCAAAGACCACCACCTAGGGGGTTAATCAATTGATTATAGACATAGCCATCAGGGTTGACGACTGGGACAAAATAGATTTCCCGATGATCGATCAGATAAGTCGCCTCCGGATCGGTTCCATAATTTTCTAATAACCACCACATGTAATACAAATGCGTTTCTAGGCCCATCGGCTCTCTCGCATGGGTGATGGCATCATAATAAACCACTCCTTCCATATTGGATTCGTCCGTACCTACATTATCGGATATTTTTACAGAATACACACTGCGGTCTTCTATAGATTTTCCAATTTCTGTGACTTCCACGATATCCGGAAATTCTTGTTGCATCAGATTGATATGATTCACCATATCGTCATAACTATGATAGCCGGCAATTTCTCCTTCATCAAAGTGTTCGAGACCACAATCCATCGTTAGCAGATTATTTTCCGATTGTTTTAATTGATCTAAATATTGGGCCGTCACATCTGGCACCAAAATTTCGAAAGCAAAGGAAGAATTTTTCAATAATAATAACTCCTCTTCATTTAAGACAAACGCTACGTGGTCTCCATGCTTATGCACATGATCGATACCTATTCCGGCATCCGCCAAATCTTGGATACTTGTTTTATCATCGAGTTTTACTTCGACCTTGGAATAGATTAGGGCGTTTTGGCTAAAACCAGTAAGCGCAAATAGGAAAAGTAGAACAAAAAGTAGACTTAGGTTTTTCATGGCTTTGAAATTTTTCTTTAAAACATTTTGATTTCGGTCCTACCTTTGAATCTTTCACCAATAGCTTTGTTTTAAAATTCGATAGATGACCCTATTAAAAAGTAGTTCAACGGAATTTTTGATCCGTCACTTATTAGCAATACAAGTTATAAAAAAACGCTTCAATGGACAAGAAGTCCATTGAAGCGTTTAGCAATTAGGCGGCAGAAGCGAACAAGTATCGGCGTATGGACCGTTCTATAAGGCTTTATCATATCATTTTTCAATATTTAGCCCAAAGAAAAGGAAGCCCCACCTTATTTGTCCAAGAGGGAATTATTCTAAATCTGCACTGCAATCATCTCTTCTCCAACCATAAAATAAATCAAACCTTTTTCTTGGTTGTAGATATATTCTGAAGCTTCGGGATCAAGTACAAATTGATTTTCTTCTTTTAGTAAATCTACTCTTTCGAGCGTTTTATTATTTTGTGAAATAATGCGAACCTGCTGTAAATCCGCTTTCCCACCTGCCGCTGCATTTAATGGATCAAGATAGAGTAAAGTAGAAATATCTCCTTCTGTTTTTATAACTTCTAAACTTGGTTGTTCTGCCAAATTCGCTGCGCTAGACCGCTCTAGATAATCTGCTTTTTGCAAAGCTCCCTGCTCGTCCATCATTAGATTTAAATAACCTCGGTAGCGTTTCGTTTTCACTTTAGTCTCAGAGTTGGTAGAGACATAAGAAGACAACATGCGGACGGTACGACTTCCTGTAGCATCAAGGTCTACTCCGAGTTCCTCCCAAGTCACTTCGCTCGGT
>CAYQRA010000192.1:0-10133 GCA_964419315.1 uncultured Saprospiraceae bacterium
TCAATTGTCCTTTTTTACTCCTAAACTCCCCATTCTAAATTGAGTATTGGATAATCGATATTGGATATTTTTACCGCTGTTGAAATAGCTAGCTAATCAATAATCACTGGGGAGGCAAAAGCACTTCCAATTTTTTCACAGGAGTTCCATCACTCCATAGCCCTAGAGAATTTTGCGCAGGAGTATCGCCGAAAGCCATTTCGCAATAATCGCCAGAACGGGTACATTCCAATAAGGCATCCGCCAATTTCCAGTAACCACAATAATCAATGGGATTTACGCGACTTACGCGTAATGCTTTATTGGTCGAATAATTTCTTACTCCAGTATCAAACTGTTCATCCAAACCATAAGGTTCATTATGCCCTGCGGAAATCTGAGGCCAACCATGATTGTCTGGGAATTGTCGAAGCAAATTGCGTTGTACTACGGCAGTCGCCGTTTCAAAAACTTTGAGCCCAAACTCATCTCCGACAATAGGATCACTTTCACTGACCACAATTAATAATTTGAAATCCGCTTGGATGTCTTTATAACTTTTTAATCGACCACCAGTCAGCGGGCCAGAGCCTGGCGAACAGAGTAGAGCAGCTTTGGGTTCTGGAATATTATAAGTTGAAAAATTAGCCGCCAAGTCAGCCGTTACTACTCCACCATAGGAATGTCCTATAAAAGCTAGATCTTCCCAATGCGCTTCTATATGATTCCGCTCGGTCAACTCTTTCTGAGCAGCTCTAATGGCTGTCGCAACATTTTTAGCAAAACCGGGCGGTCTAGGGAAAAATAGGTTTTCTTGATAACGAGGAAATACCACGATATTTCCTTTTCTCACCAAATGCTTGATCCATTGACCATAAATCATCGGATTATAAGCACCATATCCATGGCAAAAAATAACCACCGGAGCACTAGCAGGAACAGGAGCTGCGGGTTCAAAAAGCCAATAACCATCTGCCTCTTGCGCAAAGTCAAGCATCACTACTTCCGCATGATTATAATCCCAACCTCCTGGGCCATTTTGTGGCTGAGCTGGGGCAAATATTTTTTGACTGTAAAGCGAGGAACTCCCCAAAAATAGGATCAAAAAGGCAAAGATTATCTTTTGGAACATTGGCTATTTTTTAATGACTTCTACCAAAAGAACGATTAATAAGATAGAAAGTTTTGCCAGATTGGGAGAAACAGTAGTAGAGAGACTTGGAATCCTAACTAACCTTCGCTGTAAATATGTATTTTTGCAAAAAAGCACAAAAACCATGTCTTTACTCAACTTATCCAGATTTAGCGTTCTTCTTTTATTCCTTTCGCTTACTTGGACTTGCTCTTCTACCAAATCTGCTCAAAAGATCAATTCGGGAATCGTCCAATACGACATCGAATTAGATTTGACCGAAGAAGGAAAGGACATGGCTGAAACCTTTGGAAATAGTGCCACTGCTTGGTTTAACCAGAGCCATGTGCGATTGCAAAAGAAAAGTGAGCTACCGGATGATGAATTTTACATCACTAACTTAGAAACGGGCTTAGAGACTGCCTACATTCAGTTTAAAGATCAAAAGTACGCGGTACTTCCTGATCCTCGCTTATTGCCTGCCACCGGGCCTATTCAGTTTTCGGAGGAAACGAAAACCATTGCGGGGCATGTTTGCCGAAAGGCTACTGCGACGATGGGAAGTGGAGAAATGGTTGTTTATTTTTCAGAAGATTTTGGCCTCAATTATTGTCCCTATCTCGATTTGGCAGGTTTTGCATTGGAATATACTTTGGTTTTACCTTTTGGAAACGTGACCTATCGAGCCAGAGCGGTACAAAAAGGGGGCGTAAGTGATGGAATGGTTAATCCACCCCTTGGGTTTAAAAAAGTGAGTTATACTCAATTTCAGGAAGAAATGAAAGCCAATATTTCTAGCTCTGTCGTTACGGAGGGAGATTATAAATTTCAAAAATCCTCCCTAGATGGGACTCTGATTAATCTATCCGATTATCTAGGACAGGTGGTGGTTTTGAATTTTTGGTTTACGGCTTGTCCGCCGTGTAAAAGAGAAATCCCTGAGCTCAATCGATTGGTGAGCCAATATAAAGATCAAGGCGTTCAATTCTTAGCCATCACTTATGATCAGGAAGAATTGGTTCGTCCTTTTTTAGAACAATATCCCTTTGACTTTACCATCCTCCCAAATGCACATGATGTTATCAAAGATTTTGAAATCATCGTGTACCCGACTACCATTGTTTTAGATAAAAATGGTAAAATTGTGAACATGATTATGGGGGGTGGCTCAACGATCCATGAAAAGGCAAGTGCCTTGATCGAAGAAGCGAAGAAAAGATAAATGACATAACCTAAAAGAAAATAAGACTTGGAGTCCAGCGCAAAAAAAGAAACAGAAGTAGTCGGAGTAATAGGTGCCGGAAGTTTTGGTACTTCTATATCCAATTTAATTGCCTTAAACACAGAAGTGCTGTTGTTTAGTAGGCAAAATGAATTGGTGGAAAAAATCAATAACACGCATCAGCACTTGGGGCTTATTCTATCGCCACATATTCGAGCGACTAATGATTTAAAGGAATTGGCAGAAACCTGCCGATTGATTTTTCCTATCGTACCTTCAGGAAGCTTTAGAGACATGATGAAGAACTTAGCGCCGCATTTGCGCCCCTACCATATCCTGATTCATGGTACCAAAGGATTAGACATTACTGGGGTGAAGGAAGAAGACCTAGATGGAAAAAGTATTTCGCGAAAGCGAGTCCATACGATGAGTGAGGTAATCCGCCAAGAAAGTGTAGTGGTTAGAATTGGTTGTTTATCTGGCCCCAATCTTTCTGCAGAAATCATGGATGGCCAGCCAACGGCCACCGTGATTGGGAGTAAATTTTCGGAAGTAATCAAAAAAGGACGTCACGTGTTGGATAGCCCTCAGTTTCATGTATTTGGAACTTATGAAATTTTGGGTGCCGAGTTGGCGGGTGCCTTAAAAAACTCAATTGCCATTGGAAGTGGTATATTGGGTGGATTAGGTCTAGGAAAAAATATCCAAGCGATGTTGATCACCAGAGGTTTGATGGAGATGGTTAACTTAGGAAAAGCCATGGGAGCTAGTAGTAAAGCTTTTATAGGAATGGCAGGGATTGGTGATTTGGTCGCTACGGCTACGAGTACCCAAAGTCGCAATTATACCTTTGGTACTCGTTTGGCAAAGGGAGAATCGGTAGAAGATATCCGAGCGAATATGCCTGAATTGGCCGAAGGAGTTAGAACCATTAAGATTATGAAACATCTAGCCAAATATTACAAACTTCATGTACCGATTACGGAGATGTTGTATGCGGTGGTATTCCAAGGTTTTGAGGTCGAACGGGCGATCAAATATTTGATGAATTATCCTTATGATGTAGATGTAGATTTTTTATAATATCAACAAACGAAAGATCCTCTTCAGCCTCTTTTTTTTGATCTAAATGTTTTGTGTAATAAAGCTCCGTTTATAGGATCCCCATGCCTTATCCGAGGCTTATTCTTTCTTTAAAAGCCAATTTCAGACCAGCACTTATTTTTTTGGAGCCAAATTTGCAAAGACTTAAATGTCCTTTCCCCGCGCTCCCCGCTTCCCCATTAAATTCCCTCTTACCCCTCATAGTTTATAAGCCTATTCAATCGCCTTAATAACTTACTATGAGACTTTCATATTTACTATGCCTTGCCTGCTTTTTGGCAATTAACCAAGCCCCACTTTTTTCACAAAGTTATTCAAATGTTATAGATCAAAAACTCAGTGAAGCTGATTTGATTTATATGCCTGCAGAAGAATTGATGATTCTAAAAAATGAAATCATTGCACTCAAAGGAGCCCGATCTACTGCAACAGGGAATGCCACTCCTCAGAGCCCATTTGCTCAATATTCCTGTACCAGTCATTTTTTAAATACGGTAGATCAAGCTAATATTGAATTGATTAATAAAATGCTTTCGGAAGATGAACAAGCTCCTTGCTCAGAAAAAGAAATGTATGAGCTGTTTGTGATGCAAGCGCAATCTAAACAACAAATGCCTTTGTTCCTATCCAAGAAATTTTACGGAACAACGCTAGACTTGGAGATGAGTAAACACCAGAAGGTCGTTCAAATTTCAGATCAGATAATGGCTTTTTGGGTGCCTCAGTTTTCAACTTGTGAAGAATGCCCTTATGAAAATCATTTTGTCACCATCAATAAGGAAGGAAAAAAATCAGGTAGCCTAAACCTTGGTGGAATGATGACGATCCTCGAAAATAATATTTTAGAAGTAAAGACCTTTGATCGCTCCCCAAGCACAACAACCAAACCAGAATACTACCAAATTTTGGCCAATGGTCAATTGGATTTCACCGGAAATCAAATGACTCAGGCCAATAGCAATTAGCATGCAGACAAGCTGCACCTAAAAAACCAAATACATAACCTAGTCGGATGCGAAAGCATCTGGCTTTTTTTATTCTATTCGCTATCCCCTATTTCCGACAAAGCTTGCGCTATATCTTCCCATAAATAGTCTGCCTCTTCTAAGCCAATATAAAACCGAACCCAATTCCAAGGGATCGTAGGATCTTCTCGTCCTGGCACTTTATAAAAACCACAAAAAGGCATCACTAGAGATTCGAAGCCTCCCCAAGAAACAGCCATTAAAAAACGCTCCAATCGATGGAAAAAGTTTTCCATTTCTTCTATTTTTTTTGCCTTGAGAACAACCGAAAACAAGCCTCCTGCTCCACTCATTTGCGAGGTAGCTAAGTCATATTGAGGAAAGCTTTTGGAAAAAGGATAAAGGACGCGATCTACTGCGGGATGCTTTTCCAAACGCGCTACAATATCCATCGCCGTTCGGGAACTTCGTTCCAAACGCAAGGGCAAAGTTCGCAATCCGCGAATGATTAGAGCGGCATCGTGGGGCGACAATATCGTCCCCAAAGTCATGTACTCTGAGTTAAATATTTTTTGGATCATGGCTTTATTCGAACAGATCACTCCTGCTACTACATCGCTATGTCCAGACAAGTATTTGCTGGCAGAATGCACCATCACATCAATGCCAAATTGGGCGGCTTGTTGGTAAATGGGCGAAGAATAGCTGTTGTCGAGAATCGTTATTATTCCTTTCGATTTTGCCAATTTACTACAAGCTCTTAAGTCTTGACAGGCAAAGCTGATAGAATTGGGGCTTTCTAGATAAAGCACCTTGGTATTCGCTTGTATGGCATTTTCTATTTCGGTCATCGAACGACCATCAACAAAAGTATGGCTAACACCAAATCGTTCTAAAAAATGCGTCAATAATTTATAGGTCCAACTATAAGGTGCCTCTACACAAACGATGTGGTCACCTGCTTTTACATTTCCGATCACTGCCGCAGCGATCGCTGATGAACCACTCCCAAGAATCAAGGCATCTTCCGTACCTTCTAAAGCCGCAATTTTTTTTCTTAAAATCCTATTTGTTGGATTGTTTCCTCTGGAATAAATAGGGTTTTCTAATTCATCAACAAAAGCCGATCTAAAGTCCTCTAGGTTATCAAATGCAAAATTACTGGTCTGAATTATTGGTGGAGCTACCGCATTGAAATATTTTTCTCGATCTTCTCCGTGGTGAGTAAGAATTTCGTTGATATTCATAAAATAGAATTTTTGATCCGTCACTTAATTCCTAAAAATAATTAGATAAATTCAATTTCCACACTTTATCAGCAGCTATAAAAAAAGGCCTTTAGCTTTATAGCCAAAGACCCGTGCCCTAATTAAACTTAGGAACATCTATTTCACAATAAGTTATTCAAAGAACAAGCAATGCTAACTGACGCAATTAGCGTAGTACTTGAATTTTCTCTAGGTAGTTTAGGCTACCATTTTGAACTTTCAACAAATACAGTCCTGTGCGGAGTTGGTCTACTTCTAAAACAACATCTCCTCCAGTGGTTTGCAGGCTATTGACCATCTTTCCACTGATATCAAAAAGCTCAACACTATAAGGGCTATCCAATACCGGCAAGCTCACATTAATATCCGTGCTGGTAGGATTCGGATAGGCTTTAATTTCTGTAAAGGAAGGAGACAAATTACTTGGCGCTTCCCAAGTAGCGCTACCTGAAGATCCACTTCCGCTACCCGAGACCCCGTAAGTATAATCATTCCCTCGATCACCAGTGAGGCCATAGCAAGGATTATAATCCGAACAGTAGGTGTATAATTCATCAGAAAGGTTGACAATTTCCAAACATCCGGGAGCATAAATTTCTACCCAAAAATTATCGACCTCCGGTCTAATGACAACAGGGTCACCACTTGGAGTCGTAAAATCTCCGGTGTTAAAAGGAGTAAGGAGAACTTGACTTCCTTGTAGGTCAAGGATTTCAGTTCCATGATTAAAAACCTTATAGCGGAAAACGTTATCTGCAAGGTCAACATCAAAAGTCCCATTGCATCTTGCGTCAAAGGTACTTCCACATTCTACCTGAGTTGGAGGAGGACAAGTTTGAGACATATAAAAAGAGATTGGAAAATTATCGACGCATCCAGGACGATAAATTTGTACCCAAAAATTTAGAGCAGGAGTCACCACTACTTTATCACCAGAAGGAGTCATGAAGTCTCCTGTGTTAAAGGGAGTGGTAATTACTGCGCTACCTTGAAAGTCAAAAAGTTCTGTACCACCAATGAATACTTTGTAGCGATAAACATCACTCGCCAAATCGACATCAACGGTGCCATCACAGTACACTTTAAACTTGGAATTACATACAATATATTCCTGTTGCGCAATTGCTTGGCTACTTCCAAATAGTCCAAATAGAACAAGAATAAAAACGGATTTAAAAATCTTTTTCATAAAGTTATATATTTTAAAAAGTTAAAAAAATACAAAGCAATCCTAGCACTGTGATAAGCACAGTGGAGGTATTAGAACTCCTGCTAAAAAAAGAAAAAACAGATACAACCAGCATTGAGCAATGCTGTGGTTATAGCTTTAATTTTGTTGATCTGAATATGTGTCCATCCATAATAATGGATAGCTGCAATGTACACATTAGTTTTAAATACAATGCATTAATCTTAAATCTTTAACACAGTATTTTCATTTTAATTAAGTTATAGACAAAAAAAGAGTATTTCTAGCAAACCTCTTTTTTACAATCGGGGTAAGGATAAGTAGTTGGACGAAAATCGCCCCAAGCGAGATCCCTATAATAAACCGACCAAAAGATTTTCTATATAATAAACCAAACAAGAGAAGGTTCTTAGAATAAATCGACCAAAGGAAGTTTCCTGTAGTTAAATAGAAGATTTCCTAGTCCGTCAACCGCTTTGAATATTATTTCAAAACCAGAAAACAAAAACAATTGGATCACGCCAATTAATACTGCAAGAAAAAATAACTATTTACACCTCTACAAGCACATAATATTTTTATATATCTTAGCCCTCTCGGAATCCTTTCCATTTTGCAAACAAGAAAAGAGCCACTGATATAGTAAAAACCGGTTTTTACCTCCTCTAATCTTTGGAGGCTAACAGGATTAATAGAAGAATATAACTCTACAATAAATCCCTTGTGGACCTAAATGATCAATCAAATTTTAAAATTCTCTTTTTTATGAAAAAAATCATAGTACTGATTTCTACAATATTTTTTGTAACCAGTTTATTCGCTCAAGATGAAAAATGGTACAATAGTAATTTAGATATGCAAACCCGTATTTCTGCACTAGTAGATGCGATGACACTGGATGAAAAAATTTCTCAAACAGTTCATAATAGTGCCCCTATTGAACGGCTCAATGTGGAGGAATACAATTGGTGGAGTGAAGCGTTGCATGGAGTGGCCCGCTCTGGAAGGGCTACTATTTTCCCACAAGCAATAGGGATGGCAGCTACTTTTGATCCTAGCCTTCTCAACCGAGTTGGAGTCGCCGTTTCGGATGAAGCCAGAGCGATCAATAATCATCTTTTAGCAAATGGAAAAAGTCAAACCCTATACCAAGGTCTTACCTTTTGGTCTCCCAACGTAAATATTTTTCGCGACCCCCGTTGGGGACGCGGTCAAGAAACTTATGGGGAAGATCCTTATCTATCAGGACAGCTTGGTGCTTCTTTTATCAAAGGGATGCGGGGATCTGACTCCAAATATATAAAAGTAGCGACCTGTGCTAAACATTTTGCAGTTCATAGTGGTCCTGAAGCTTTAAGACATGAGTTTAATGCTATCGCAAGTCCACAAGATTTACGGGAAACTTATTTACCGGCCTTTAAAAGTTGTGTTGATGCAGGAGTCGATGCCGTTATGTGTGCTTACAACCGCACCAACGATGAGGCTTGTTGTGGCAGTAAACTACTTTTACAAGATATTTTAAGTGAGGAGTGGAATTTTCAAGGACACATTTTAAGTGATTGTTGGGCTTTGGAGAATGTACATAAAAAACACAAGCTTACTTCAAATCCAGCGGAGTCAGCAGCTTTGGCTTTACAAAAGGGAGTGAATTTGAATTGTGGAGTTACCTATGCCGCTGGACTCAAAGATGCCATTGATCAAGGCTTGGTAACAGAAAAAGATTTGGATAAAAGTCTAAAAAGATTATTTGAAACTCGATTCCGACTAGGGATGTTTGACGATCCGGCTGATGTTCCTTATCGTTCTATTGGTATCGAGGTTATCAATGATAAAGCCAAACAAGATCTAGCATTAGAGGTTGCACAAAAATCAATTGTCCTACTCAAAAACGATAATGCTTTACCGCTCGACCCTAATAGTGATTTTATATACGTGACGGGACCGCTTGCTTCCAATAATTTAGCCTTAGTAGGCAACTATAATGGTGTTAATTCTAATATGAAAACCATTGTCGAAGGAGTAGCTGGAAAGATCTCTCCTTCTACAAGAATACAATTTAGACAGGGCGCATTATTGACTACCGAAAATAAAAACAGCATCGATTGGTTTAGTGGAAAAGCAGGGGATGCCGAAGCGACCATTGTGGTACTCGGACTTACTTTATTATTAGAAGGGGAAGAAGGAGAATCAATAGCTTCTCCTGACAAGGGAGACCTACTCGATATGAAACTACCAGAGAGCCAATTGATTTTGCTAAGAAATATCAGTGAAAAAGCCAAATCAGGTGGTAAAAAAGTAATCACGGTCGTTTGTGCGGGTATGCCACTCGATTTGACCGAAGTTGCGGAACTCTCTGATGCGATTTTATACGCTTGGTATCCGGGAGAACGAGGAGGCGAAGCCGTGGCAGATATTATTTTTGGAGATGTTTCTCCTTCTGGAAAACTTCCCATCACTTTTCCAAAATCAATAGATCAATTGCCGAGTTATGAGGATTATTCTATGAAAGGAAGAACCTATAGATATTCTGAAAAAAGTCCGCTATATCCATTTGGATATGGCTTGGGATATTCAAAGCTAGAATGGAGTACCCCAACGATTAGTCGTAATTCCCTAAAAAGAAAGCAGGAGGTTTCCGTCTCCTTAAGTATTAAAAATAATGGAACTATAGATGCAGAGGACGTTATCCAATTATATCTGCATTTAGATAATAAAACCGAAAATTTACCCTTGGCATCACTGGTTGATTTTAAACGGGTATCCATTGAAAAAGGGAAAGAGATTAACCTAAGTTTTAAAGTACCTTATGAGGCATTTTCTTTTTATAATTTGAAAGGTGAAAAAACACAACACAAAGGAAACGCCACGATCACCATTGCCAATGCCTCTCCTAATGAAAGAGCAAAAGAATTGGGTGCTGAGAGCGTTGAAATGAAAATAAGGATAAAATAATAGTTTTTGTTATGATCAATTTGAGGTAAAAAAGAGGTATTCTACCTAGTGTGCCTTTTGAAGTTTATCCAATAAAAAAAACCGAATTTTGGGATTTCCAAAATTCGGTTTTTTTTATTTGCCGCCTCATTTAAAAGGACAAGCAATTATTCTGCTCGCTTACTTATAAGCCAAAACCTGCGCTATTAAAGTTTTCAATCAAATTAGCATCTGAACCCGTATTCGCATTTTCGAATAACTCTATCTTTAGTTCATTATTAAAAGGACTAGGATCTGTAATCGGACTTTGATAATACATATAGTAAACGCTATTCGATAGACC
>CAYQRA010000193.1:0-10102 GCA_964419315.1 uncultured Saprospiraceae bacterium
TCAATGAATCTTATTACCCCGGTGCAGGAGTTGGATATAGTCAGGTGACTGTCAAAAGCTTGGCAACACATTTGAAAATGAATCCAACGGAGGTGAGTTCCTACGGTATCTTACCCGCAGATTTCGCCACGACTGGTGTCACCATTAATGAGTTTTACACCGCGAAAGATTTTCCAGTTTTGGTAGAAGAAACCATCTTAGATAAAAGGGTCGCTACCCCTCGTTATGTCTCTCTTTTCGTTGGTTCCAAAACCACTGATAAATACTTGGGTAGCCAAGGGTATTCTATCATCCTAAATGACATGCACGGTAAGCCGCATAAAGTAACCCATATCGGAATGAACGTTGCTGGAGAATTGACCAAGGATACGCTAAGTAAAGTAGAGTACACTTATTTGGTTGATGAAAACAAAGTCTACCATAGCGCCAGTAATCAGAGAGTCACTAAAAGCCTGAAAAATACGGTTGATGTTTTAGAGGCAGATGGAAATATGCAGGCAGTGATTGCATCCAAAGAAATGGGGGTCGATTATGAATTTATGGTCGATCTGCGGGAAAGTGAAACGAGGTCTGGAACGGGTAACCTTGGACTCAATGCAGATTACACCCCTCCTTTACTTTTTTTGCTAACTGGATTTCCAAGTATGAGCAATAGCCATAGCCGCACCCAGACCGCCGTCACCAATAAGGTGATCAGAAAATCGGGTATCCTCATTCGTACCGATGCCTATGATGGTCAATCTTTGATTACGACCAGCAACAAAGTCTTTGATCCCATGACGGGAGAACCTTTATTGACCACCGTCAATAATAGCTTTGATAATCCCATTTATAATTATAGTTTGCCTGCTCGCTACGTCTATGAAAGAATGGGAAGCGCCTATGAAAATTGGGGCATGCACTTTACCGGAAATATATCAACTTCCTTAGACTGCGGTGCATTTAAGATGTCAGCGCTTCCAGCTCACATAAAAGATAAATTGATGCCTGGAGATGAATGTATCGTTATCGAAGGTTGTGAAAATGCAGATACCTTATGCGATTTTCCCACCTTTACCGTGATGGCGAAAGCTGCAAATGGAGATGTCTTATTCGAAAATAAAGATATCCCCACAGGATTAGATGTTACTCCGGTAACTCTAATGATTACTCGATCTGGAAAGAGAAATCACCTAAACGCCAAGGTGGCTAATATTACAGCTTTAAAAGATCCTACCGTAAATAGAAATCCTAAAAGTGGAACGGCTTATTTAGAGGTGCCTCAGTCTGCAAATTCTGCAGCGACTCCTACCCGTCCAATCAATGTCTTTGAAATGGATGAAGTGCTCAACGCAAGTGCTGTCACCTATAGTGATTCTTGGGATTTGGAACGAGCAGATTGTACACCAAAGGAGAGGGATGTAACGGTTTATTCGACCGCTAATTGTCAATGTGCAATTGTACAGCGACTTGGTAATGAAGCCCCCCCAATAGGTTCAACCTGTGATGACAGTATCTATGTAAATACTGGAATTGGAACCTATCTTACTGGAGCGAATTGGGTTCCTTGTACAGAGTATGTTGTAGAATTATCCGCAGCTAATTCCACTCTTCCGACTACTTGTAATATGGATATACAAGTTTCTATATGTTTGAAAGTTGCCTGCTCTAGTGATGGTTTTACAAGTGGGAGTGTTTCTGTTGATAATGCAGATTGCGATTCGCTGAATATCTCTTGTGTGCATATCGTACCAGAGCAACCCGAGAGCTGTACGAATATTCCTCTTAATACTTATACAGTCAAAGTCCCCACCGAAAATTTCAGTGTTGGACAAAAAGGCGTCTGGCGTCCCTTCCGCAACTTCACCTATGTGGAAGAGCGATTGCCTGCAAATGTCGATCCTTCTTCTGGCTATGACATAGAACAAGATGGAACAATCAAGGGAGCGGTTCCGATGTTTGATTGGAAAAATCCATTTTACACTTTAAGTGATAAAGGCCAAAACTGGAAGATGACCAATGAAATAACGAAGTATGGCACGAATGGAGAAGAGATAGAAAATAGAGACATCATTGGACTTTACAGTACGGCTTTATATGGCTATAAAGACAATCTGCCGATTGCAGTAGCTTCCAATGCCAGCCATTACGAAATTGCCTACGAAGGTTTTGAAGAATATAGTGGAACGACGATTAGAGAAGATCAAGGTGCCGGTAATTGGGATTTTGAATGTCAGGGACGATCAGAATCTGTGAGTTTAAATTATAATATCGTTGGTGCTTATCAAGGTGGAAATTACATTTGGATTGATAAAGAATATTATGATGGGATGCCTGTGCCGGGAGAGGCAGAATTGACTTTATATGATGGAACGGGTAAGCAATATCAATTGAATGTGGAGATCGGAGGGGTAGAAGGAGTCTCTGTAGAGGCCAATAATTTAGATTTACCTTTTCGAGAGACGATCACAGGGATTATTTTGACCAATAAAATAGGTTGCGACTTTCCGGGCAATACGCTTTTAGGTGGTAGAGTCGATCTCAAATATTGCTATGATCTTCCTACTTATAACTGCAATCGAATCTTTATTGCAGAAGGCATTGCACATACGGGTTCAAAAAGCCTGAAAATAGGAAAAAGGGGCTTTGTAAATTTTCATCAAAAGACACTGCGATTGATTAAGGGTAAAAAATATGTTTTTAGCGCTTGGATGCACATGGAAAATTCTAATGGAGAGCCAGTATATACGCATAATGATGGGGTTAATTATATTGCGCTTAAAAATGCAGCTAACCTTAGAACAATAATGCGTCCTACTGGAGAAGTTATTGAAGGCTGGCAAAGAATAGAAGGAGTATTTACTTACGAGTCTGATAATCAGGATTTAATCTTGGAATTTAGAAAAAGAGCAGGTGATAATTATGAGTATACTTACTTCGATGACATCCGTATTTACCCTGAAGATGGAAGTTTGCAGACCTATGTATACGATCCAGCGAATTATCGTTTGCGTGCGGTATTGGACCAAAATAATTATGCGACTTTTTATGAATACGATGAAGAAGGTAATCTCTTTTTGGTGAAAAAAGAAACCGCCAAGGGAATCAAAACGATACAGGAAACCAGAAGTTTTGTTAAGCCCATGTAGTCAAAGGTAGGTCTTGCTGAAAAGCTACCGTCTAGCTTTTAAATTTAAAAAAATCAGATATCAACTGGGGTGCAGTTTAATGCTGTACCCCAAATAAACATCAATAAAATATAGGTTATGAAAACTAATAGTCCACTATTTTTCTTTTTTGCATTAGCTGTTTTTTCAATTCAAAATATCCATGCTCAAGAAGTTTTGCTTGACTTTAAAAAAGCACAGGCCGCTTATACTGCATTGGAAAGTTATCATGGTAAAATGACTTCAACGACTTATGGAGAATCAGGAGAAGTACTCGATGTGTCGATCGTAGAAGTTAAAAAGAAAGGCCAGCAGTTTCGCTATCTGCAAGGAGTTACAGAAGCGATCATTAATCCAAGCTATATGGTGACGCATAATAAGGCGGAAAATATTTTGGCTTGCAATCGGGTGTATGCCCCCAATGGTTTGAAAAATCCTGTAGCGATAGACTTAGCAGGAATATTGGATGCTTATCAGGAGGTTATCTTTAAGGGATCGCTATCTGGTGCGAAATGCTATGTGCTAAAAGATGAATATGGGCCTTTTGAAGTGCTGGAAATTTATCTCGATGAATCCAGTGCTTTGATTCAAAAATTGGTATACCATTATCGAGAAAGTATAGAAATGGAAGCGGCCAAAGTAGAGATCGTTTGTCAACACCTAAATCTAAATCCCCAATTTTCTAATGCTGTTTTTTCAGCGCAAGAATTTGTACAAATCAATGGCAATGTAGTAATGGCACAATCCCCTTTTTCCAATTGTACTTTGATTCTTGGCGATGGCCTAGAATATGCTCAACATTGATCTCTATCCTCTTGTGCCTAGCTTAAAGCAAAGCTGCGCGCTAACTGGTAATGTTTTATTGATCCTAAAAAATCAGACCTATGAATCACTTGTCTGCCTTTAAATATTTATTCTTTATTGTCCTTTTTTTACTAAGCGCTATAGAAAATACTTTTGCTCATAAAGTAAAATACATCACTCATCTAGATCGGGTAGATCAGGAGGTAAATGCTATTTTGTTAGTAGAAGATCCCTTGATTAATGATGATCCGGGAATAGTGGGATCGGAAAACTTTATTGCTACTCGTTCTGCTACGGTTGGTCTGATTTATGGCCGCGAAGCGCTGACAGATATCCGCAATGATTATTGGTCTTATCGAGTTTCTTATGACCTTTTTGCCACTGGACAAAACACCCCTTTTGGACAAGGGGTACTCACCATCAACCATGCAGATAATAATAGCGTCTACGAACAAATACAAAGCTATGAGGCAATCTCCGGCAAGCTCAATATTGTAGTGACTTTAGTAGAAGCAAGTACGGATGATTTTCAAACCATTATTACGGATCCCGTGCTCATTGACCAAATGATTCCAAAAGATATTCGATTGGAGTTGAATCTGGAAATTGAGCGATTTGATTATTTAGATCATACCTTAAGTCCAACTATAAATGGCACCTATGATTTTGCCAATCATAATTTGAAATTAAGATGGAATTTTATTCCTGGCGCAGAAAATTATGAAATAGAATGGGCTTATATTGATAGTAGGATTAATGCTGCAGCAATGCCAACTACGCCAGAAGAAATTTTTGCAAATGCGGTAAGAGTGGATGTGGTCGGACAATCTTATGAGGTGTCTATCACCTATCCTCACGGAGATTTGTATTATCGAATTCGAGCAGTGGGACGATTTATTCGAGGAGATTTGATGGATGATTATTCTCACCTCAAGCATTCTGTCTGGTCAAACTACAAAGACTTTTCAATTGATGCTTTTGAAACTCAACTCAACTGGCAATATACGACCACCTTTGCAGAAGAAGGGAAACACAAAAAAGTAATTACCTATTTTGATGATGGTCTAAAAAATCGCCAGACGCAGACCAATCTGAGTACCGATGAAACCAGTCTGGTCGCTACCGCTCACTATGATGTAGAAGGGCGACCGACGGTCAATGTTTTGCCGGTACCCGCTTTAGGGAATAATGATTTGTTTTACAAACACCAATTCAATCGCAATAAAAATGGAGTCGCTTATAATCGATTGGATTTTGATAAGTCGAGTAATTATTGTGATCCACAATTGCCGGAGCCTTTGTCTGATTCAGAATATTTTTCCGATCCTTTTCAGTCGGTCTGGGGAGGCGCAGCTCATTATTTTTCTCCCGAACATGATGCCAATGTAAGGGGGGAAGGCATCTATAAAAATTTTCTTCCGGATGCAGAGGATTATCCCATGACACAAGTCAAATACCTCAATGATGGTACCGGTAGAATTGCAGCACAAAGCGGAGTTGGTCGTTTTTATCAGTTGGGTAGTGGACACGAAACCAAATATTTTTATGATGATCCTTCTTCCACTCAGTTGGTACGATTGTTTGGTAAAAACGTAGGCGATGCCAAATATTATAAACGCAATATTGTACAAGATGCCAATGGCCAATTGAGTATCTCTTACCTCGATGCTGCAGGTCGGGTGATCGCTACGGCATTAAGCGGTAATGTACCACTCAATGTCCAAGAACTCGATAGCTATACCGCTGCTCAAGGAGACATCACTGAAAATTTCATGAAAAATAATGAAGTCTACAAAGAAGATGGACGGAGTGTGCTATATACGACTTTAATGAATGAGGGAGAAAATACAGCGGCTAATTTTATTTACAAAATGACCCCACAAGCAGAAGTGATTTCTCTCTTAAATAGTGCAAAAAGTGAATGTGTTGAATGTGAATATCGCTTGACGATTAGAGTACATGATCCTTGCGGTGCTCCCGTACCTTTACAGAATTTTTCACCTGCGAATATCGGATCTCTTGTTGATGGAGAATTTATCTACCAATGGGTCGCCGAATCCGATTGTAATAATCCACTTGCGGAGCAGGTCTTTCGCTTTGATATTCTAATGCAAAAGATCGGACTATATAAAGTGGAAAAAGAACTGCGAGTGATTGATCCTAGTTTGGAATATTTGCAGACTAGATTTGTGATTGACCCACCGCCAGCTCCAGAGATTGATTCTTTGTCTTGTATGGTAACTTGTTTTAAGTGTGATCTTGTTCGGGAAAATTATGCTCCTCCTTTACCAGCATGGCCCGGGGTAGCTAGTACTGGTGGAGGTTCCCCAATATGGAGGAAGTACTTTTCACCTGGTTCTTCGTCTTGCATTGCCCCTATCGATTCTTGTATCATTGATCCCCATCCAATCTATGCCGAGATGGTACCAGAGGATTGTAATGCTCTACGCTATCAAATGCTCAATCAAGTATCTCCTGGTGGTTGTCTCTATAATAATGATCCGCCTTGGTGGACGGGGAAGATTGATGCTTTGGAGTTTGAATTATTCAATGAAAATACCGGAGTATTAGATACGGTATTCGGAAATGATCCGAACCTGACTGCTTTGCTAAGTAATGCTACAAGTGTCTGGCGAGATCAATGGAGTGAGCAGTTGGTGACGGTACATCCTGCTTATTGCCATTATATTCTTTGTAGAGATTCTGAGGCCAGTCGTTTGTTTGATCTCAAGCTGAGTAGTGCGGCTAAGTGGAGAGACATAGATCCTACTAATATGAATTTTGCGGACAATAATGTGATTAATATGGGGGCTCTCATTGATCTTATTGTGTTTGATCCCATGGTGAGTTTGTCAGAAGGTTTTTATACGACCTTCCGTAATAACCCAGATTTGTCTGCTACGGATAGGCAGTTTATTATGAATAGTTTGTTGTTTAATTTACCTTTTCCGGCTAGTAATACTAATCCTTCGGATACAGAAATTGCGAGTGCTTTTCGACTACATTTTATTACTCTTTTTCAGAATTATCGTTTTACAGGAAGTGGCACCGATAACATAATCGATTTCATCAATAATAATAATGAATTTGATGCTACTGATGATTTGAATTTTGATGGAATGATTGATGGCGATGATACAGATATTATTCATTTTGAATTATTAAAAGCCTTCTACATTGCAGAAAAAGACCGACTGCTAAAAGCAATTAGAGATGATGAGCTAGGAGGTCCTGTTGATGGATGGTGTACCGATCCGCCTGGTCCTTGCCAAATTGTAAAAGATCATAATCTCTATGATATTCCAATACCAAGCACTGATCCACCTACTGAAACAACTGATTCATTAGAAGAAGTTCGCAGTAAAGAATTCGAAGCCTATAAAGCGAAACTTTGTGCACTAAGAGTAGAAGAATGGATGGCTACTATTGAGAACGATTTAGCCTGTAATATCACTAATTCTACTGATCTGCAAACGATAGGAATAGCCTTAAGTGGCTATTGTAATGCTGACTTTGGTTTGGATAATCCACTAGGACTTTTAGTCGTTGGAACTTTAGGAGTGAATGGCGATCCAAATGGAGCTGATCTAACTGGCTTAGCAGGAAGTACTAATATTGAAGGGGTTTTAGGGCCACAATGTTGGGATGCATTTATTGCTAAACATATGGTGCAATTTGACGATGTTTACAAAAACATAATAATTGATGATACGGACCCAATCAATCCTATTTATCTTGAAGCTGAAGTTGCACCTAATGTCTTCGTAACCGTAGCCACTCCCAAACAAGATGAAGAATCCGTAGACTTTGATGAGTATTACGCAGACTGTATGGAATTACAAATGCTTGAAATTTTATACGAATGGGAAATTCTTTATCAAAAAGTCATCGAAGAAAACCTTAGCCATGTATTGGGCGAGTTGGATTGTCTGGAGGGAGTCAATGAAGATTTTTATGCCACCTACCAAACCAGAGAACACCATTATACCCTTTACTATTACGATCAAGCGGGTAATCTGATTCAGACGGTTCCACCTATTGGGGTAAGACCATTATCGGCAACAGATTTTCAGGGAAATGGAACAAGGAAAGATCCAAATGGCGCTAATCCTAATCACCAACACGTCACTCGCTATCAATACAATACGCTAGGACAAGTCATTGCCCAAAAAAGTCCAGATGGAGGCCGGACCGATTTTAAATACGATTATGCCCAACGCTTACGTGTTTCTCAAAATGAAAAACAAGCGCCCTTAGATCCATTGAATCAAAACGAAAAGCAAGAATATTCTTTTACCAAATACGATGCGCAAGGTAGAATTGTAGAAGTAGGAGAAATGACCGATGTAGATTTTAATAATCGTTTTGCCGATATCCAAGAACAAGAACTCAATGATTTTGATTTTCCTTCTGTGGTTAATGGAACATTCACCAATGTCGTCACTACCGAATACAACAGTACCAGTGTCGCAGATCCAGATTTTACCCAAGAGAATCTACGAGGCCGAGTAGCCCTAAGCACGAATGATCATCAGACCACCCGCTATAGCTATGATGAGCACGGCAATGTAAAAGCGCTACAACATAAAATCGCGACACTCAATAATTTTTCTGCTTTAGTAGAATACGATTATGATTTGATCAGTGGGAATGTAAAAGAAGTTGCCTACCAGCCTAAAAAAATAGATGAATTTTATCACCGTTACGAATACGATGCCGACAATCGTTTGACCTATGTGCACACCTCTAAGGATGCGAAGCTATGGGAAAGAGATGCCCGTTATTTTTACTACCAACATGGCCCACTAGCCAGAGTAGAAATCGGCGAAGACAACATTCAGGGAATGGATTATTATTATACCCTACAAGGTTGGATCAAAGGGGTCAACCTCACCGGAGTAGGCTTTTCGAATAACGAACCCGGAAAAGATGGCGTCTTTGGAAATGGCCGCAATCAATACCTAGCTAAAGATGAAATGGCCTATACCTTGGGTTACCATTCTCAGGATTATCGGTCCATCGGCATTGGAGGAAATCAAGACCTTTTGGATCCCAGAATGTGGAATCAATTTAACGCCAATCTCATCAATGGCAGCAATACGGAGAAAGGACTTTTTAATGGCAATATTGCCTGGATGGTAAGCGATGTTTCCGAGTTCGATCAAGCTCCGGGAAGTGGGGGAGACTTACCAGAGTTTGCAGGCTTAAGAGCAATGGTCTACCAATATGATCAATTGCATCGAATCAAAAATGCCTATGCCTATCGCACCGTAGAAAACGGATCATCCACCAGTGGTCTCTCCGATGTCTATTGGGATCATGATAATCAATTTGACACCAATTATGAATACGATGCCAACGGAAATTTACAAAGCCTACAGCGCAACGCTGCTCATAGCACAGGTGTTGGCCTACTAGATGATCTGGTTTATCATTATCATCCAACTAATCCCAATCAGTTGGATAAGGTCGAGGAAGCCAGTAGCCTTTCCTTCCCAGATGACAATAGTGTACAAGCTGGCCAAAACAATGGCAATTATAAATACGACGAGATCGGTAATCTAATCAGTGATGACCAAGAAGGAATCAACGATATCCAATGGAACGTATTTGGTAAAGTAGAAAAAATTTCATTTGATGATGGTCGTATCATCAGTTTCACCTATGATCCAGCAGGCAATCGCCTATCAAAAAGTAGGTATTTGCCAAACTCTAACGCTCTAATTAGCAGGACCTATTATATTAGAGATGCCAGCGGAAATGTATTGTCGGTCTATAATGAAAATGATAAGTCAGGGACTTTACAAGTTTCCCAAAAAGAAGTATCTTTATATGGAAGTAGCCGCATAGGTTTACAAAAGTTCTTTGATCGACAAGTCGCTACGAGTAATCCACCTCCTGCAAATACAAATGATTATGTACGGGTACGTGGTCGGAAGTATTATGAGCAGAGTAATCACTTGGGAAATGTATTGGCAGTGGTGAGTGATCAGAAGGAGTTGGTGCCGGTGCGGGAGAATGGAGTTTTGGTGGATCGTTATCGGGCGAAGGTGGTTAGTGCGAATGATTACTATCCGTTTGGTTTGGCGATGCGGGGGAGGAGTTATGACAGTCCACAGTATCGTTATGGGTTCAATGGGAAGGAGAAGGAT
>CAYQRA010000194.1:0-10075 GCA_964419315.1 uncultured Saprospiraceae bacterium
CAAAAAGTGACAAACGGGTAGCTTCAGACATTCCAGCGCTATTATTGTCAAAACTTATAGAGTAAGCATTTTTCTTATTGTAAACATTATAGATAGAAAAATTCAAATCACTAGCCGTCATTTTCTTGGCCCTCAATTGCCAGGTGAGTCCCAAATCCAAACGATGATAATTAGGCATTCGATCGCCATTTCTTTCGCTGTATAAATTGACCAAATTGCCATCAACTTGATATTTTCCGACCGGGAAAGTCACTGCATCACCAGTAGAATAAACCCAACTTGCAGAAAGAGAAATCTTAGGGGTGAGTTCATAAATACCTACCAAAGAAAGATCATGGGTTCTGTCCTGACGTGCCGAAAACCAGTTGCCATTTGAGATTTCGTCATACTGTCTTTCGGATTTACTCAAGGTATAACTCATCCATCCGGTAAAATCTCCTTTGGTTTTTTCCACTAGTAACTCGACCCCGAAAGCTCGTCCTTTTCCAAAAACCAATTCAGATTCAATATCCGCATTCCCAAAAATTTCTGCGCCATCTTTGTAGTCTACTGTATTTTGAAG
This sequence comes from uncultured Saprospiraceae bacterium, assembly GCA_964419315.1. Classification (GTDB taxonomy): domain Bacteria; phylum Bacteroidota; class Bacteroidia; order Chitinophagales; family Saprospiraceae; genus CALLVY01. The sequence goes on from CAYQRA010000194.1 coordinate 563, forward strand.
TGCTTTATAATAAGCCTCTACACTAAATTTATACTTATCTTTCTTGAAGTTTTTAAAGTACCCAAAAGCTACTTGATCCGCCAAGGTGGGTTTTACCAGAGGGCTACTTGGAATCCAGATATCCGTTGGCGAACCTGCGGTAGAATTAGACAAAAGGTGTAGATATTGAGCATTGCGATTATAGCTCATTTTCAAAGAACTGGATTTATCTAAGAGGAAGGTGGAAGAAAACCTTGGTTCCAACTGGAAATAATTATTATAAAATTCCCCCTTGCCAAAAGTAGCTTCTTCGATCAGTTCTTCATTAGCATCAAAAGTCTTTTCGGTATACGGCCCTATACTGCTAAAGGAAGTGAAACGCACTCCATAATTTAAGTGAATTCGATCGGTCAACTTTTGATCATTGGCGATATAAAGTCCTCCCTCTAGTGCATTTTGTTCTTCTGCGGACTCTCGTACTTCCCCGTCAAAGGAAAAAGTAGAAGGTTGAAATTGATGATAAATGCCTTGCCATCCAAAAGTCAAATTATTATTTGGATTGAGGTAATAATTAAAATCTTGCTTTAGATTATAATCGTAAATTCCAGCGTCTAGCAGAATATCAAGACCGCTATTTTCGATACCAAATCCATAGTCGTATTTAGAATAAATAAAAGAAGTATTGGAAAATAGTTTATTGTTTAGAATATGATTCCATCGTGTTGTAAAGGTTTGATTTCCCCAATCAAAACTAAAACCATCGGTCCCCAAAGCATCTCTTCCCAAATAACCAGAAACATAAATTCTATCCTTTTCGCCCAACTTATAATTGGCCTTAAAACTGAGGTCGTAGAAGTACAGGGTAAAATCTTCAAAATCCTCAAGAAATGGTTTTGCGACTATATCGGCATAAGTCCGTCTCCCCGAAACAATAAGCGATCCCTTATCTTTTTTAATGGGGCCTTCTAAGGTAAGTCTTGAGGAAATCAATCCTAAACCTCCAGAGGCTTCCCACTTTTTCATATTGCCATTTCTCATTCGCACATCCATTACGGAAGAAGCGCGACCACCATATTGAGCGGGGATTCCTCCTTTGTATAATTTTACATCCTTGAGTGCATCCGAATTGAACACCGAGAAAAAACCAAGGAGGTGCGAAGCATTATATACTGGCGCCTCATCTAATAAAATCAGGTTTTGATCGGCATCGCCTCCTCTTACAAAAAAACCGCTACTTCCTTCGCCACCCGAACTAACCCCAGGCAGCAATTGGATGGTTTTTAAAACATCTTGTTCCCCAAAAATAACGGGAATCTTTTTCATGTCCTTAATGTCCAAACTATGAACACCGACTTCTGTATTCGTGATGTTGTCATTGTCATTTTTTGCAAGTACCACCACCTCTTCAAGATCGACTCCCCCACTATTGAGTTCCACATCGCGAGTAATATTTTCCTTCAGATCAATTTCTAATACTTGAGCCTCATAGCCTACATAAGAATAAGCAATCTGGTAAATCCCTTTGGGAAGCGTAAGCGAATAAAATCCATAGAGGTTGGTCGTAACTCCTTGCGCTGTTCCTTCCACCGCTACCGTGGCATATAATAATTCTTCTCCTGATTGAGCATCTTTAAGATAGCCGCTTATGGTAAAGTCTTGTGCATAGGAGATGGCACTTAAGCATAAGCAAATTACGATTGGCACTAATTTTTTCATTTGGTAAAGTTTTATTTTGTTCCCTACAAAGATGAAGGGAATTCGGTGGGCAGGAGCGGCCTACTTTATCGAATTGAACATAATCAGGGGTGAATTGAACCGAGGGGAAAGGATGGTGGTAAAACTAGCTGGGGCGGCTTAGGATTTAGCGCTGTATTTCTATTGAATGGACTCCTTTTTCTTATCAAAAAAAAACATAAACACCTAAAAATCAATAGCTTCTAAAATATCCGTATCGGTATTTTAGCAAAACAAAATTCCTATTCTAGATAAAAAAATGGGACTCAAAACATTCTATAAATCAAGATCATCAATACTATCGGAACAATAATAACCAGAACAGGTAAGAATAAATTTAATATAGCTTTTCCAATATTGATTTGTTGGATTTCTGAAAGACCAATGACGATAAAAATAAGAGAGCAGATGGCAAAAGTCAGTTCTATAAGCACTAAACCATAAAATACGATTTCGGAGGCAGCCCCGCCATTGGATAAATCTATTGCTGATTTAAAGATTTCGTTGCCGAAATAGGCCACTTGGGCAAGCAAAAAAAACAAAGTGATGGTATAAGGAATCATGGCATGCGCTAGCATTCTCAAAATCGACCAAGTATCGGCTTCGCCACCCAGCCACTTGCCCGTCCAACTTAGTAAAGCTGCATAAACATAATAAGAAAGCCAGCCTAGCATTCCACCCAAAACGATACAAAACCCAAGTACCGCTATCAAGGGCAAGTCATCTCCCATCCCCTTTAAACTAGCTCGATCAAAAGCCCTTACGATTCCTGCAAGAATGAGTAAACTATAAACATATTTATCGTATTCGTTGTCTTCAAGGTATTTAAAAACTTTTCTGGGTCGCGTCCAAATCTCTGTAAAGATCTCACGATCACTAAAAGAGAGGGGGCCTTCTACTTCGTCTAAAATTTCATTCATGATTTATTGCTTTTTCGTTTTGGGATTTCTGGTAAATAAAGTTGTACTTTCTTTTCTAATAAGCTATTTGAATCTTTTATTATTGAAGTTGTTTTAATTTCTTTGCAGAATAATCTTCTTAGTGCTTTTAAAATCAGGAGCAACTAACTGTACCAAATAAAGTCCGGAAGCCAGATCACTCCAATCAAAAGATGTTTGTAAGACGGTTTCTGAATAAAAATTTTGAGCCATTAATTGTCCAAGAACATTATACAATTTTATTTCAAAATCAGTCGCTTTGGCCCATTCGATATTTATAGTAACTTGGCCGAAACTTGGGTTCGGAAAAACCTGAAAAACTAGGTTTTCCATTAGGGTATCTAAACCATTGAAAGGATCACAATCTATGGGCGTCCGTAAGTTGACTTGTATCTTATCAACACTAATACAATTCCGAGCATTAGAAGCGATCAAAGTATAAAGTGTTGATTGGGTTGGACTAATAATCACGGATTCACAAGTATCACAATCAATCCCTTGGGATGGCTTCCATTGGTAGCTATTAAATCCGGGTACAGAGAGCGATAAGGAATCGCCTTGACATAAGGTCGTATCTAAACCTAACTCAAATTGACTCGCGGCATCAATCGACAAAATAATAGTATCTCTTTGCACCCAAGCACATCCATCCACCACTTCCACCCAATAGGTTCCGGGCAAATAGGCCGTTAGCAACTGTTCCTTTGAAAAGTCATTCCATTGATAAGATTGATAATTAGCACCAGCATCAAAAACCTGAATATTATTTTCACAAACGCTGATATCGGGACCTAAATCTAAAGGAATGGCCGTATAGGGTAAATAACTAATGGTATCTTTTTGGGTGCCACAAAAATCATTGGTTTCGACCCAATAGGTTCCGGGACTTGTAATCTGAATCTGTGCAAGGGTATCTCCGGTGCTCCATTGATAAGCATCGTAAAGTCCAGCTTCCAACCAAAGCGTTTCGGAAGGACACCAATTGACATCTGCTCCTAAATCTAGTTCTTGGGATTCAAAGATAACATTTTCCGTTGCGGTGATATTATTATAAAAATCACAATCTGCAAAGGAGGTCAGTGGAAGGTCTCCAAGGCTAAACGGTGGTTCCAAAGAAGCATCATCGTTTAAGAGCGCATAGACTCTATCCGTATCAAAGGTGCTTTGATTTTTTACCGAAAGGTGGAGACAACTATCTACCGGAATACTTTCCCCTATCGAAAAAGTAATCATCGCATTGGCCGTTCCTAAGGTCGGGTTATTGTCATAAATGGTGATGGGAATATCGGGACTCGCAGGAGTATGACCATGATTACAAATTTGTAGATTGAAAGTGGTATTATTTGGACAAGAGATGGTCTCAAAATGGGTCAGCGCTAAATCTTCTGGATATTCAATCGGTGGACAAACCCGCGTTGCGGAGAGGTCAACTTGCTGATAAGTATAATCTATGTTCTTAAATACAACCGGATATTCAAGTTCTTTAAGCGGCAAATCATATTCGGATATTACATAATCATCTTCTCCTAAAAAAACGGTCCCGGCCAAACAATTGGGCATAAACCCATTCCGATCAGTCCTCATCCAACTTGCATCTGAACCAAGCCCCGGATGCATTAAACCACAAAACACCAAGGATTCATCAGGTAACTCTAGCCCATCTATAGGCCATACATTTTGGGAACGGTAGTTTCTTCCCCACAAATAATTAAAGTCTTGATCCATTTTAAAAAAGAAACCATTGCAGGTATAAAGAATGTTACCATCTGATGTAAGGGAACTTTTACCAAGAGCAAAATAGAAGTTAGGGTCAAATATTTTAGTATTCAGTAATGATCCGTTTTCATTGATATGAATCAAAAAATTATGGAAACCATCGGGACCTATATTCTCTTCCATTAATCCACTTATGATGTAAGTACCATCTTCCTTTACAAACAAATTGAGCCCCAAGTTACACGAATAATCATCTACATTTAAAAGGTATTTTTTAGACCAATTCAACTCCCCTTCTTTATTGATTTTTAGCAAGACTAAATCCCCCCTCCATGCCATACCGGGAAGATGACTAAAATAGACGCCCCCAATTAGTATAGAACCATCATCACTTAAGGCCAACGTAGAAAACGTAATATTTGAGAAACCTAGTTCTTCATAGCCTCTGGCCCAAACAATATCCCCTTGTTGATTGAGCTTAACAATATACCCCTCGCTCCAAGGGAGTTTGATCGTATCGTAACCAACAAAAATTAAACCGCCATCCTCCGTCTCCAATACTTCACTAAAACTAATCAGCCCATCAAAAGGAAGCATCCTTTCCCATAAGATATCACCATCAAGATCAATCATAAAGATACAGACCAGATTAGAACCGCTTTTAGTAAAAGTCCCAGAACAAACATAACCTTTGTCATTCTTTAAGACCTCAATATGGTTTAGCCGAAATTCATCTTCCAATTCAAATATGGTTGTCCATTCATCATGGAGCAGGGAGTCTTTTTTTAGGATGATATTATTGCCAGCAAAAATACATCCGCCATCTTTGGTGAGCGCCGCACTTCCAAACCAAGCTGATCCTTCCTCTTCATACACCTTATAAGCATATTTCTTTTCAGTAGAACATGGAGCATCTACCTCCACCAAAATAGAATTAGAGCGCTGCTCACAAAATTCATTGGCCGTCACCAAATAAATTTCATAATAGCCGCCTTGCTTAAACTCATAATCCAATATTTCATCATGGCCTTCCAAATCCCCATTTACATACCAAGAAAAACTATTGGCAGAACTATGAGTACTCGTAAAATTAATGATCTCTCCTTCGGTAATCTCTGTTGCACTAGCATTGATGGATACCATTGCGGAACAAGTAACCTCTATAAGTAGGCTATAGCGCTGCTGCAAGCAAAAAGGATCATCACTTGTGGCCTCCAAAATTATTTCAGAAACACCATCTTTTAAAAAAGTATAATTGATATTGAAATCATTAGAAATTGGAAAGCCATTATGATACCAAGTGTAGGTGGAAGCATTTTGACTCAGATTGGTAAAACTAATTTCTTGTCCGGTCTCGATATTGAGTTGATCGACTTCAAAAAAAGCCGAAATAGGTTGAGGACAAGGATCATCACAAGCGACAGAATTTATTAAACTAGAACGAACCTCCTTTAAGAAAAAATCCATCCGATCCGACTGTCCCTGCGTAAAAGCGATATAACAATCCCAGTCTCCATAATCCATAAAATTTCCCAAAAGGTCATTTTCATCTTTGTTAAAAGGATTATTAGTATCACTGCTATTGACATCGGTATCACAACTATTGACCGTTTCGTCGCAGGGCACAGGCGCGGTCGTTTGATCTGGAGGAGTATCACAAACTCGATCTCCAGCGGTTAAACAATTGTCATTTACACAGCCGCCCAAAAAAGTATGTCTTAATCCTAAGTAGTGGCCGACTTCATGAATTAAGACCGTAGTATAAGCGGCATAATTTGTCCCTAGCCATCTGGCCTCCATCACGATACCATCTGTATCTGTTCCATGAGCATTGGGCAGATAGGCATATCCAGCAACATTGCATCCAGCACTATTACTACAAATTTCTTTGACCAACCAGACATTGATGTATCGCTCAGTATCCCATCGGATTGTATTTTTAAGGGACGCATCTTCCGCTTCTACATTGAGTTCTGTCAGGTCGGATACTACTCGATTTATACCAATAGTAGCATTTCCATCCGGATCTTGTTTGGCCAAACAAAATTGAAAAGAAGTTGGGACGCCTGCTGTGGAAGAAAAATATCCCGTATTGGAAAAAGCCTGATTGAGTTGTGCTATTCCTAAGCGAATTTGTTCATTGGAAATATTTTCAAGGCCATTTTCATGAACAACATGTACGACAATCGGAAGGGTATAATCTGAATTCAATAAATCAATTTCTGGATCCAGCGCATTTTTCACATAGGCTGTTTCCATTCGCTCCAGTTCCTCTAAATCTGTTTTAGGTTGGACTAAATTTAGGCCGCAAGAGTTTAGGGGAATTGCTTGATCGTTCGCAAAAGTAGGAGGAAGTAAATTAACTGGTTGAGCTATTATACTGGTGGTATAAATGCAAATTATAAGAAAATAAAAATGTCTTAGTTTCATTAGCATAGCATTATAATACTAAGGCTTTTCTGTTGTCCCTATTTTTTAGGAGACCAAACTATTTGGCTAGGGATTTTTGTAAATACTTCCACTGAATGTTAATTTTCAACAACAAATTTTCCAGCATACCCCATCCCTTCACTTAGCAATGAATAAAAATAAATTCCCGCGGCATAATCATTTACTGCAATCCTCGTTTCTCTTTTTTGCAAAAAACGATGGTCCAATAATTGTCCCTGTGCATTAAAAATACTCAATTGAGTGCTTTCTTTTTTAAGGATAAAACTTATAAAATCTTTGGCTGGATTGGGGTAAATTAAAATTTCCTTTTCGGGGTAATTTTCTTGTTGCGAAACTTGAACTTCCAAACAGCCCGTCGCCAATAAATTCTCTTCACTCCAAAGATTTATTCTCGAAGGCAGTTCCAATGCGGCAGTCATTCTTTCCACTTGTCCTTGGGTAAACATTTTTTTGCAACGGTGATTATAGTCCATAAAATTTTCGCCATTGGTGGCTTCATTACAACTTTGGTCATAATTGGTACACCCCGCCAACTCAATCGTTCCTCCTTCCGTTGGTGGCGTATCTGCTACTAAGTCACCTTGCCCCGAGCATCCACCTTCAAAAGTATGCCTTAGATTCAACCAGTGCCCCACTTCATGAGAACAAACAGAAGCCCAATCATCCCCATCGTCCAACTCTGAATGATTGCCATAGCCCCAACGGATAGAGCTATAGAAAATCCCATCTCGATCATTCTCGGTATTAAAATTACTTGGGTAAAAAGCATAAGCCGTAAAATTAGAAGGGCCACCTCCTGTATATTTTGGGAAATAGATATTCAAATATTTAAAATTGTCCCAAGCATGTTGAAATAAGTCACCTTGATTTAACATGGCATCTTCGTCTTCGTGATAAATAAGCCCAGTTGTTGGATTTCCGTCAGGATCAATAGTTGCCAAACAGAAATTAATATCTAAAGTACCTTTTATGGGATCAAAAGCCGGGTCGATCGTATTCCAAGCATCATTCAAACCATTGAAATCATCATTTAAGATTTTTAATCCGCTTTGGGCCTGTTCCATATCCATTTTTCCATCTTCACCAAAATGAAAAACATGCATCACAACGGGAATGGTATAGGTGCTCGTCTTTCTAGCATGCGCATTGGTCCGAATGTCTTTGATTGCTTTTTGGAGGGAGGCTTCCGTTTCCAGTAATTCCTGTGCGGCATTAGGGTTTAGGTCTAGATGTCTTTGCAGAATGGCCGTATGGGTACAAGGGTCGGTATCCGCCTGCGCATACAGGCCCGTAAGGGCAAACAATAAGAGAAAGGTACTAATGGTAAGTTTCATGCTTTTATATACTTTAAAACTAAAATACCCCTAAAACTAAGAAAAAGAAATCCAATAAAGGAAGTCCAGTCTTGTTTTATAGCAAGAGAATTGTTAAAATCAGTTGCCAGAGATCGTATGGTATAAAATCAATCCACCAATTCCCAAACAACATTTTCCATTTTCAAAACGACTAAACCTTTCTCTTTTTGGAAATAGAGCATATTGGCGGACTCTTCGGTATGCAAAACATCCTTGTATGTTTTTCCCAATAACTCAATACTAGACAGCTCTGTCATCGGCTTCCGTTGGATCGTCTGATCCACCTCAAAATCTGACACCGAGCTGTGCCAATGCGCAATGTACTCCCCTCTTTCTTGGACACCCATTCCAGAGAAATTAGCCGTAAAAAAATCATAGAAAATTAAATCTTTCGCCTTGCCATAATTTTCGGTAGAAATCACCAATTCGATTTGGAGATCGCCGTCGGCTTTAAGAATATTTCGGATGCCTTGGGCGGCATAATATTCACAGGTTTTGGTTTTGTAAGGATCGATGGGAGAACAAATATTTTTGATACAGATTTGATAAGTTTCTCTAATCTTTTGGTTGGTAAAAATCATTTGCTCACCTTGTTCGTTTTGGAAGGTGAGCTTTTGGCCTTCTTCGTAGGCGGTCCATTGCTTGGAGATCGCTCCTAAATCGACCGTACCAATTTGGATACTTTGGCAATTTTTGTCCTTACAGGAAAAGACTAAGAAGAGTAAAAAAATCAGTGTAAAAATTGGGAGAATCTTCATGTTATTTGCTTTGTTAACAAAGGTCAAAAATAAGGAAATGTTTTCAGACCAAAAGGAAAAAGCTTAAATGTTTCGTATAAACTTCCAAGCTCTTTTCCCGATGGCAAAAGCCATTTTACGCTATTTACAACAAATGTATAACACCCACACAAATAAATTAGATTCCCCCCTTTTCCAATCGTAATCTAGATTGCAATGAATTTTAAATAAGCTCAACCTGTATTGCCACCAAGCAAATAGATCGAATACCTCTTACAAAATTCTCCTTAGTTGCCTTTATCGACAAGTAGGTTGAGCTGCGCTCATTGCAACAGTTCTTAAGGAAACCGCTTCTAAAAATAATTCACCTGAATTCTAATTTGTCTTTTGACTGGACTCTGTTTTGACCAATCACTATTGCGAACTACTTCACTATAACTTTCCAAACCTTACGGTCACCACTTCCTCTTGCTTGGAGATAATACACTCCGGCAGGAATAGCCTGTAAAGAAATAGGAATTAGCGAGGCAGGGGAAGTAAACGTTTTTCCCCAAACCGCTACTCCTAAAAGATTAGTCATAGACCATTGTTGTAGCTTTATAT